>DASRJV010000091.1:0-2310 GCA_035649295.1 Propionibacteriaceae bacterium | reverse complement strand
AGGCGTCGCCATCGTGTACGACGATGAGGACATCGTGGTGATCGACAAGCCGGTTTGGGTTGCCGCCCATCCCAGCTTGGGCTGGAGCGGACCTGATGTTCTCAGCCACCTTGCCGGCGCCGGCTTCCGGATCTCAACTTCCGGAGTCCCTGAGCGTCGCGGCATCGTGCAGCGCTTGGACGTTGGGACCACCGGGTTGATGGTGGTGGCCAAGAGTGAGCATGCGTACACGATCTTGAAACGAGCGTTCCGATCGCGGAGCGTTGACAAGATCTACCATGCGCTGGTGCAAGGCCATCCGGATCCGTTTACCGGCACCATCGAGGCTCCCATCGGACGGCACCCTGGCGCGGACTACAAGATGGCGGTGATGGACAAAGGCCGACACAGCGTGACCCACTACTCGACTCTGGAAGCCTTCGTCGCGGCGACTTTGCTCGAGATCAAGTTGGAAACTGGCCGTACCCATCAAATTCGGGTACACATGGCGGCTATTCGGCATCCCTGCGTCGGTGATCCGATGTATGGGGCCGACCCAGTTCTTGCTGCCAAGCTGGGTCTGGAACGGCAATGGTTGCACGCTGTCCGCCTTGGTTTCGTGCACCCGACGTCAGGCGAGGAGATGCAGTTCGAATCCCCGTATCCGCCTGATCTTCAGCACGCATTGGACGTGGTCAGTGCGTGGTAAACCCAGTGCTTGGTTGGTCTCCCGCCGCCCGCACAACTTCGCTAGGGTCAACTGCGTGCGAAGAGCCAAGATTGTGTGCACGCTGGGGCCCGCCTCCTCAAGTCCCGAGCGTCTAGCGGAGATGGTCGCCGCAGGAATGGATGTCGCCCGGCTCAACATGAGTCATGGTGACTATGCCGACCATGAGAGGAATCTGCGCGGCGTCCGGGACGCTGCAGACGGCGCCGGTCGCCCGGTTGGTGTACTGGCTGATCTTCAGGGCCCGAAGATCAGGCTCGGCAGGTTTGCCAACGGCAAGGAAAAGCTGCACGTCGGTGCCGAGTTTGCGATCACTGTGGAAGAGGTCGAGGGCACCGTGGAACGCTGTTCCACCACCTACAAAGGCTTGCCTGGCGACGTACGGGCCGGAGATCTGATCTTGATCGATGACGGACGGATAGCCTTGCGGGCAACCGAGGTAACCGATACCGACGTGATCACCGAGGTGACGGTCGGCGGACCTATCAGCAACAACAAGGGCATCAACCTCCCAGGCGTCGCTGTCAGCGTCCCGGCCATGAGTGACAAGGACACCGAGGACCTGCGCTGGGCCCTTCGCAATGGTGTCGACATGGTGGCTCTGTCATTTGTTCGCTCCGCCGATGACATCAAGCCGGTCCACGAGATCATGGATTCCGAAGGCCGACGGATCCCGGTGATCGCCAAGATGGAGAAACCGCAGGCGGTCGAGAACCTGAGCGAGATCATCGATGCCTTCGACGCATTCATGGTCGCGCGTGGCGATCTTGGAGTAGAGCTGCCGCTGGAAGAGGTGCCACTGGTTCAGAAGCGGATCGTCACAGCCGCGCGGCGCTGGGCCAAGCCGGTGATCGTGGCCACTCAGATGCTGGAGTCAATGATCTCCTCGCCCCGTCCGACCCGTGCCGAGGCTTCCGACGTCGCCAACGCGATCCTCGATGGCGCCGACGCCGTCATGCTGTCCGGAGAAACCAGCGTCGGCGAGTATCCCGTGCTGGCCGTCGAAACCATGGCGCGAATCGTGGAGAACACCGAGGCCCATGGCATGGATCAGATGCACGGCATTGACTGGGATCCGCACACGACGAGTGGCGTGATCACGAAGGCCGCCGAGGAGGTCGCGCAGCGAATCGGTGCCAAGTTCTTGGTGACGTTCACGACCTCTGGCGACTCAGCACGTCGCCTCACGCGGCTTCGCTCGACCATCCCGGTTCTGGCGTTCACGCCGTACGAGGAAACGCGTGCGGCACTGACCTTGAACTGGGGCGTCGAGACGTTCATTGCTCCCATGGTTGGTCACACCGACGAGATGATCCGCGAGGTCGACAAAGCCCTGGCCGAGGGCGGGCGCGTCGCCGAGGGTGACCGTGTCGTCATCGTGGCCGGTTCCCCGCCCGGTGTCGCCGGCCAGACCAACATGGTCCGGGTCCGCCGCATCGGCGCACCGCTTTAGATTGCGATCAGCAGAGCAGTTCGTTTCGACGCTTGTGATCACAAACGATCCCTTAGGCACTCAGATTCAGAAGCTCGGCAAGCGGATCGCGGCTGAGCAGGGGCCGCCTCTCGCCTCGCGTTGGCGTGAGGTGGCCGGCAGCGGCTGCCGA
>DASRJV010000090.1:0-5752 GCA_035649295.1 Propionibacteriaceae bacterium | reverse complement strand
GTTGGCCTGGGCCTTGACGTACCGGTCTTCCTCGTCGGCCGTCAAGTACTCGATCTGGTCGGTGACGTGGCCCTTCTCCACCTTGCGGTAAGGCGTCTCGACGAACCCAAAGGCGTTCACCCGCGCGAACGAGGCCAGCGAACCGATCAGTCCGATGTTGGGACCCTCAGGAGTTTCGATCGGACACATCCGGCCGTAGTGCGAGGGGTGCACGTCGCGGACCTCCATGCCCGCGCGGTCCCGCGACAAACCACCGGGGCCGAGCGCCGAGAGCCGCCTCTTGTGGGTCAGGCCAGCAATTGGGTTGGTCTGATCCATGAACTGGGAAAGCTGCGAGGTCCCGAAGAACTCCTTCAGCGCCGCAACAACCGGCCTGATGTTGATCAAGGTCTGCGGCGTGATCGCCTCGACGTCCTGGGTGGTCATACGGTCCCGAACCACCCGCTCCATGCGGCCGAGTCCGGTACGCAGTTGGTTCTGGATCAGCTCCCCGACGGTACGCAACCGGCGATTGCCGAAGTGGTCGATGTCGTCCTCTTCGACGAGCAGTTCGCCACGGGGCGACTCAAGAGTCTCCTTGCCCTCGTGCAGGGCTACCACAAAGTGGATGGCAGCGACGATGTCATCGATAGTCAGCACCGTACGATCGAACGGCAGCTCCAGACCCAGCTTCTTGTTGATCTTGTAGCGGCCGACCTTTGCCAAGTCGTAGCGCTTCGGGTTGAAGTAGTAGTTCTCCAACAGTGCTTGCGCGGCCTCACGGGTCGGCGGCTCACCGGGACGCAGCTTGCGATAGATATCCAGCAGCGCCTCGTCCTGGGTAGTGGTGTGGTCCTTCTCCAGAGTGAGCCGCATCGACTCGTACTTGCCGAACTGATCGAGAATCTGCGCATCGGTCCAGCCGAGCGCCTTGAGCAGCACCGTCACGTTCTGCTTGCGCTTGCGGTCCAGACGGACGCCGACCATGTCCCGCTTGTCGATTTCGAACTCGAGCCAGGCACCACGCGACGGGATCATCTTGCAGGTGAAGATGTCCTTGTCTGAGGTCTTGTCCGTGGTCTGCTCGAAGTAGACGCCGGGCGAGCGCACCAATTGGGAGACAACGACCCGTTCGGTGCCATTGATGACGAACGTGCCCTTGTCGGTCATCAAGGGAAAGTCGCCCATGAACACCGTCTGGCTCTTGATCTCGCCCGTCTCGTTGTTCATGAACTCGGCGGTGACGAAGAGCGGCGCGGCGTAGGTGACGTCGCGTTCCTTACATTCGTCGACACTGTTCTTCGGCGGCTCGAACCGGTGATCCCGGAATGAGAGCGACATAGTGCCGGAGAAGTCCTCGATCGGAGAGATCTCCTCAAAAATCTCTTCGAGCCCGGACTTGGTGTTGATGTCTGTACGGCCCTGGTCCAACGCGGTCGCTACGCGATCGCGCCAGGCATCGTTGCCGATAAGCCAGTCAAATGAATCGATCTGCAAATCGAGCAGATCTGGAACTTCCAAGGGTTCGGCGATCTTCGCAAACGAGATCCGGCCGGTAGGGGATGCAACTTTGGTTTTCGAGGCTGTGCGCGCGGCGGCCAACTCCTGTGTCCTTCCGAAGGCTCTCAGTGGAGGAGCAAAGTGCTTCTACGCATGCTGAACGACCCGTGTCAAAGCGAAACGGGTCGACAGATGGCGAGGGCAAACCCCCAATATAGACGCTAGGTCGCCCTTAGTCAAGAACCGGGCGCAGCACAAAGCAGAGCAGTCAAATCGACGACTGCCTTGGGAGAGATCATACTCTTCGTGGGCGGCGCGACAAGGGGCAATATTCCGCCCACACGCTGCCCAGGAGATGCGGTGCGCCGGCTGCACGAGCAGCACCGAGGAGAGGGTTTTCCTCCGTTCCGACATCCCAGGACTTTGGACTCTCGTGTGGCCACTCCGAGCGCATTTGACTGAGAAATGTATGGACGTGACCACGAAGGAGGCGCCATGGCAGAGCGCATGCGGGTGCTCGTGACATACGCGAGCAAGATGGGCTCAACGCAGGAGATCGCCGAGGCCATTGGGCGTGAGCTCGAGACCCACGGCATCGAGGTCGTCGTCGCTCCATGTCGGGACAACCTGAGCCCAGCGGACTTCGACGGAGTGATCATCGGCAGCGCGATCTATACCCGGCGCTGGGTCAAGAAGGCAACTAAGTACCTCAAGCGGCATGCGCACGAGCTCGACCACCACAAGACATGGCTTTTTCACAGTGGCCCGTGCGGCGAAGGAGCTGGCGAGGAGCAGGTGCCAGCTCCAAAGGCTGTCGAACGCGTAATCGCTCGACACGGCTTGTCTGGACCGGTCACGTTCGGCGGCCGGCTTGATATCGACCATGCCATCGGTCCAGTGAGCCGATGGATGAGCGCCGAGGGACCCCTCTCCGGAGACTTCCGGGATTGGGACCGGATCCGTGCCTGGGCCTCCGACATTGCCCATCAGCTCGATCCCGCGACCGCCGGAAAGCAGCCGTGATGGCGCAGCAGCGGTTCGGTGACCAGGAATCGCCTCAGGAACTTGCACAGATCAGTTCGGCGCGCTGCCAGGAGCTGCTGGAGAGCCAGACCATCGGGCGGGTCGCCTGGCAGGCCGCCGATGGTCCGCAAATCCTCCCGGTTACCTATGCATGGCACGACGGGACGATCATTTTCCGGACTTCACCGTACGGGGTGTTGTCAGAGCTGGTTCGCCCCACCGATGTCGCATTGGAGATCGATGAGCTTGATCAAGAAAGCCGCCAAGGATGGAGCGTGGTGGTACAGGGCCGGGCACAGGGAGTCGCCGAGCCTGACCAGCTGGTACACATGTGGACGGTGGGCGGTGTTGTTCCGTGGGCCTCCGGGATCAGGAACGTGTTCATTCAGATCATTCCCCGCCGAATAACCGGGCGTGCCGTACTGGCGCGCTCCAGCTGAGCCGATTATTAACCTCCAGGTCGGCATGACTTCATCCGCGCAACTCGTGCCCGGCATTTTTCTCGCCAACAATGGGACTTTAGTCCCGATTCTTTGGGACCCTGCCCCACTAGCGGAAGGTTATTGGTGAGGCGCACAATCAGGTAAGGGTGGAGACTCGAGGAGATTAATCATGCCTACTTTCGGTGGTCGCGTGTCGCCGGGAGAGCGGACGCGCAGGCTCTCGCCTCACGAATGCAAGGCATGGCTCTGCAGCCATCATGAGGGCCGGCTGGGCTATCAATCAGGCAAGGGCCCTCGCTCGGTCGTGGTCTCGTACGCGGTCGCCGAAGATCAGATCTTGGTCCGGCTTCCTGACTACAACGACATCGTGCACTACGCACCGGGCTGTGAGGTCAGCCTCGACGTCGATGGCGGCACACCTGCTGCTCATCGCGAGACTGTGGTGGTCACCGGTAGAGCCGCCCTGGCCGGGAACGGTCAGAAGCCTCTCATCGACCAGACGGCGTTCGAGGAGGAGTGGCCTGCTGACGTACCAACGTCGGTCATCTGCGTGCCGCTTACCGCCATCGAAGGCTTCGAGCTCAGGGATCCTTGACCTGAATCGAACTCGGCTTGAGTCCCTCCCCCTGAAAGTGGTCACGTACGACACGGATCTCTCACAAGGTCAAGTCGTACGTGACCACTTTGTTGGGGTGGTCATGAATAGCCTCGCCGATCCACATTCAACGACGGATCACGGCCTGAGTGACAACGACGTTGCCGCCCATCGCTACATTCAAGTTCGTGACCTCAACCAGATGGACTTCGGCCGACCTGCCATTGCAGGAAGGTCGTACCGTGATCGTCACCGGTGCCAACAGCGGCATCGGGCTCCCGACGGCACAAGCATTCGCCGTGGCCGGTGCTCGGGTCGTGCTCGCCGTACGCGACATGGCGAAAGGCGAGGTGGCCGCAGGGTCAATTCCCGGCGCCTGCGAAGTCCGCAAACTGGATCTTGCCGACCTCACCTCGGTACGCGCTTTTGCCAACGGATGGCGGGGCGAGGTTGACGTACTGATCAACAACGCCGGGGTGATGAGAACACCCGAGCGACGTACTGCGGACGGCTTCGAACTGCAGATCGGTACCAACCACCTCGGTCACTTCGCGCTCACCAACTTGCTGCTGCCGCAGATAACCGATCGAGTGGTGACGGTCGCCTCAGGTGCACACCGTGGCGGCTCGATTTCGCTGGATGACCTCAACTGGGAAAGGCGAAGCTACGAGCGCTGGGCGGCGTACCAGCAGTCGAAGCTTGCGAATCTGCTATTCACGCTGGAACTGCAACGGCGATTGACCGCTGCCGGCTCAGGCGTCCGTGCTCTCGCGGCCCATCCGGGTTATGCGGCAACGAATCTTCAGTTCCGAAGCGAGAGAGGGCTGGAGAACCGGCTGATGGCAATTGGCAACCGGCTCTTCGCACAGAGTGACGAGGCCGGAGCGCGGCCGACGCTGTTTGCTGCAACCCAGGATCTTCCTGGGGCCAGCTATGTGGGCCCGGACGGTTTCGGGGAGCACCGCGGCTATCCCACACTGGTCGGCCGCACCGCCGCTGCTTCGGATGTGGAGACTGCCAAGCGGCTGTGGACGCTGTCCGAAGAGCTCACCGGAGTGACGTTCCCACTCGCGCCGGTGCACTGATCAAGCTCCCGGAGTTGTCAGAATCTCAGCACCACATGTGGTGCTGAGATTCTGACTATGGGGCCGAGCCTGGCTCGCTAGCCGGCTACTTGTAGGAGACGGTCGCCCCGGCTGCTTCGAGAGCCTCGCGAGCCTTGTCCGCAGCCTCCTTGTTGACCTTCTCCAGGACCGGCTTGGGAGCCGCCTCAACCAGGTCCTTGGCTTCCTTCAGCCCAAGGCTGGTGAGCGAGCGCACCTCCTTGATCACCTGGATCTTCTTCTCGCCGGCTGCCTCGAGGATGACGTCGACCTCGTCGCTGCCCTCTTCCTCGGCCGGCGCGGCCTCACCGCCACCGGCTGCTGGAGCTGCGGCTGCGGCAACCGGAGCGGCCGCGGTGACACCGAAAGTGGTCTCGAATTCCTTGATGAACTCGCTGAGCTCGATCAAGGTCAGCTCCTTGAAGGCGTCAAGGAGCTCTGAAGTGCTGAGCTTCGCCATGATGGGGGTCCTTCCTAGTTGTCTTCCGGAGCGGGTGCTGCCGGTGGTTCTGACGCGGGCGCGGTGCCTGCGTCAGATGCAGCTGCCGCTGCGTGTGGTGCCGCGTCGGCGGCGGCGAGTTCTTCATTCGTTGGCTCTCGAGTCACCTCGACAGCGAGTTCTTCGTTCGTTGGCTCGGGAGTTGGCATGGGTGTCGTCTCAGCGGCAAGCTCCTCGTTGGACGGCTGTGCAGTCGTCTCGGGCGCTGGAGCGAGGAGGGCCGGGTTGTCACCGGCCGCCTGCTCCAAGGCGGCAAACAAGCGAGCAGCCTGGGAGAGTGGTGCGGCAACTAGGGAGACGGCCTGCTGCAGGACGCTCTGTAGCGCGCCGGCAACCTTGGCGAGCAGCACTTCCCGCGACTCAAGATCAGCCAGTTTCCTGACCTCGTCCGGGGTCATGAACTTGCCGTCCAGCACTCCACCCTTGATCACAAGTTGCGGGTTGGTACGTGCGAAATCACGCAGGCCCTTGGCCACCACAACCGGATCGCCATTGATGAAGGCGATCGCCGTCGGGCCGACAAGCTGCTCCTCGATCGCATCAAGACCGGCTTCGCGAGCCGCGATTGTTGTCAGTGTGTTCTTCGAAACGGCATAGCTGGCGTCATCGC
>DASRJV010000089.1:0-4243 GCA_035649295.1 Propionibacteriaceae bacterium | reverse complement strand
GCGACGCGTCCAAGGTTGCGCTGGTCGCGCTGGTCGACCTGCTCCAGCGAGTGGGCGGGGACGGTCGGCTACTGGATGTGCAATGGCAGACGCCGCATCTCGCATCGTTGGGGGCCGTGGAGCTGCCGCGGGAGGACTATCTCCAGTTACTTGAAGTAGCCCTACGGCTGCCGCCGCCTGACTGGTCGAGCCGCTCAATCGGCTAACGCCGACTGGTCAGAACCAAGCCGCGCTAGAGCGCGAGTGAGTTCTGACAAGTCGGCGCTAGAAGGGGTGTCCATAATGGGCCCATGCCCGAGATGCCGGAGGTGGAGTCGCTGGCGCGGTTCCTCACCGAGAAGTGTGTCGGGCACACGATTGCCCGAATTGATCTTGTTGCCTTCAGTGCGCTCAAAACCTACGATCCGCCGCTATCCGCGCTGCACGGCCTGGAGATCGAGTCGGTGACACGACGAGGTAAGTTCCTCGACATCTCCGCCCAGGGGCTGCATCTGGTTTTCCATCTGGCCAGAGCCGGCTGGTTACGTTGGCGAGACTCCCTTCCCGATGCGCCGCCGAAGCCGAGCAGGGGCCCCCTTGCGTTGCGCGTACGGCTGGACGACTCGTCGGGCTTCGACCTCACCGAGGCGGGCACGCAGCGCAAGCTCGCTGTCTATGTCGTCACCGATCCGATGTCCATACCCATGGTCGCGACCTTAGGTCCTGATCCATTGACCGATGATTTTGATCAGCCGGCACTTGCTGGACTGCTGGCCACGGCTGGTCGTGCCCAGCTGAAGGGCGTTCTCAAAGATCAGCGGACGATTGCCGGCATAGGCAACGCGTACTCCGACGAGATCCTGCACGCGGCCAAACTGAGCCCGTTCAAGCCGTCGAACTCGCTCACCGAAGCCGAGCTCGGCACGTTGTTCGCTGCGATCAAGGGGGAGCTGTCCGATGCGATCCAGCGGGCCGATGGGTTGGCCGCCAAGGACTTGAAAGGTGAAAAGAAGTCAGGATTGCGGGTGCATGGGCGGACCGGGGAGAAGTGCGCCGTTTGTGGTGACACCATCGCCGAAGTGTCCTTCGCAGACTCCTCGCTGCAGTACTGTCCGACCTGCCAGACCGGTGGCAAGAAGCTCGCTGACCGGCGGCTTTCGAAGCTGCTGAAGTAGATCATGCCTAGCACGGACAGTCATGCGGCATTATTCGAATCGCTCTGCGATGAGTACGCCGGCTTGAGCGGGGTGACTGTGCCGGAGGGCGGCAGCGGATTCGGGTCGAACGCAATCAAGATCAACAAGTCGATCTTCGCGATGCTGGTCAACGATCGGCTGGTCGTGAAGCTCCCCGCCGCGCGGGTCACCGAATTGATCTCCTCCGGTGATGGAGTGCCGTTCGATGCCGGCAAGGGCAAGCCCATGAAGGAATGGGTCGGGTTGACCGGAGATGATGATGCTTGCCGGGAGCTGGTCAATGAGGCGTTGGTATTCGTCGGGCGTCGCTGAGGCAACGTCCAGTCTGTTTGGTTCAACTAGGGTGGCGTGATGTTTGGGAACCAGGTGCCGACGGTTCAACCTCGCGAGGTAGCCGCTCGCGTAACAGACGGTTGGATGCTGCTGGACGTCCGTACCGACGAGGAATGGGCCGACGGTCGGATCGCGGGCTCGGTGCACATTCCCATGGACCAGCTGATGCAGCGCTTGGATGAAGTGGACGATCGGGTCGTCTGTGTCTGTGCGGTCGGTGCTCGCTCAGCTCGCGTGGCACAGTTCCTCAATGCCCAAGGGCGTGAGGCGGTCAACCTGGACGGCGGCCTCTATGCCTGGGCGAGCAGCGGGCTTCCGATCGAGGGCTGACGCCAGGCTGCCTGGCTTCTCTCGGGTGTTAGCGTGGGGACACCACGAACGACTTCGGGAGCTCACACCACATGGTGGGCTGAGAGGGCGGAGTGCACGACAGCGCGGGTCCGCCGACCGACGGAACCTGACCGGGTAATGCCGGCGTAGGGAGCCTGCGATGTCTCTCACTTCCACACCAACCACCACCGTTGACACGTCCGAGCGCCCATACCGCGAGGCACCGCTCACACTCACAACTGAGCCGCCCCGACCCCTGCGCTTCAGCGATCAGCTTGCGATGTGGGCAAACCTCGGGATCAGCCTGTTCGGGCCGCTCACCGGAGCGCTGATCGCGACCACTGCAGGGTCGATGGGGCTTGCGATCGCAGCCATCATCATTGGCTGTGGCCTCGGCGCGATTCTGCTGGGATCCTCGGCCGTGATCGGAGCAGTCACCGGAGCACCGGCCATGGTCTCGCTCCGCGGACTGGTCGGACGGCGCGGCTCGGTGCTGCCGACACTGCTCAACATCGCGCAGAACGTGGGCTGGGCGACGATGGAGATCATCGTCATCTCGACGGCCGCAGTCGCCGTGCTCGGCCAGGCCTGGCGCTGGCCCTTCGTGATCTTGGCCGGAGCGGCCGCCACTGCAATGGCGGTGCGCCCGCTTGGCAGCGTACGGCTATTGCGCAAGATCATGGTCTGGCTCGTGCTCGCTGCCTCGGTGTACTTGTTCGTCCAAGTGCTCATGCAGCCGCGCCAGGCGATACCTCAGGAGTCGGTGCTGGGGTTCTGGCCGGCCGTTGATCTTGCGGTCGCTGGCGTTGTCTCATTCGCGCCGCTAGCCGCGGACTACAGCCGCCACTCGCAAACGCGTAAGGCAGCTTTCTGGGGCGCATCTGTTGGATACGGACTTGCGGCGGTGGCCTATTACGCCCTCGGCGTCTTTGCGGTTCTCAATCTCGGGGCAAGTGATGTGATCACCGCGCTGGTTACCCTGCCGGCCGGTGCCATCGCTATTGCGATCTTGCTAGTGGATGAGGTGGACGAGGCCTTCGCGAACGTCTACTCGACGACCATGTCGGTGCACAACATCCTGCCTCAGGTCGACCGCAGGATTGTCGCGGTGCTCATCGGGGTGACGGCAACGCTGCTGGCCGGGCTGCTCAACTTTGGTCAGTACCAGTCCTTCCTCTTCCTGATCGGCTCGGTCTTCGTGCCGCTGTATGCTGTCGCGGCCGTGGACTTCTTCGTTGTCTGCCGTCAGCGCTGGGACGTCACCGCAACCTCCAGGTTCCGAGTGGCACCGGTAATCGCCTGGGCTTGCGGGTTCGCCGCCTACCAGTTGGTCTATCCCGGGACCGTCCCTGGCTGGGCCGACTTCTGGACCTGGATCGACGGCAGCATTGGATTCGCACCGCCCAGCTGGCTCGGCTCTTCCGTGGCGGCGATCGTGGTCGGCGGGCTGGTGATGTTGATCAGCGGTTTGCCGTTGCGTCATCGTCGCGTCGCCCGGGCGTGACATCTTGGCGGCCGTGTCTGACGACGTGAACACTCCGCCGGTGCTGATTGCGCACCGCGGCTTCTCCTCCCGGCATCCGGAGATGACACGGGCGGCTTTTCAAGCGGCGATCGACTGGGCCTACGAGACCGAGATTCCCATTGGGCTGGAGTGCGACGTGCATTTCAGCGCCGATGACGAGTTGATCTGCCTACACGATCTGACGTTGGACCGGACCTCTACCAGCTCGGGACCGGCATATCAGCGTACGGTCGCAGAACTCAAACAGGTCGACTTCGGCTCTCGAAGGATTGCAGATCCAGAGCCCGAGCAGCGAGAGCTGGTCACCCTGCGAGAGCTGATGATGATGGTCCGGGACGCCCGTCGAGACCACGTACCGGTCAGCTTGGTGATCGAGACCAAGCACCCGAACGATCGGGGCCGGGAAGTGGAGGAACGAGTTGCGGCGATGCTCGCGGAGTTCGGCTGGGATCACCCGGGTGCCCCAATCCGGCTGCTCTCTTTCTCAGTGAAAGCGGTGAGGCGATTCGGCTGGCTGCTGCCGGGACTGGAGCGAACGCTGCTCATTGAAGATGATCTTGGCCGATGGCGTGACGGCAAGCTGCCGGATGGGGTACGCGTCGTCGGCCCCGATCTGGTGTTGATCAAGGAGGACCCTGAGTTCGTCGAGCGGTCGTTGCACCGGGGTCACCAGGTGCACGCCTGGACCGTGAACGAGCCTGATGACATCAGGTTTTGCCGCGATCTTGGGGTAATCGGGTTCACCACCGACTACCCAGATCGAGTGGCGGCGATTCTCGCTGAATAGATTCGCACTGAGCTTGTCGAAGCGCTAGCTCCTGCCCTTCGACAGGCTCAGGGCACATACCGGAGGCTCAGGGCACATCTGCGGATACACCGT
>DASRJV010000088.1:0-2941 GCA_035649295.1 Propionibacteriaceae bacterium | reverse complement strand
GGCGCTCGGGTGGCCGGGCAGAACGCCTGGCACTGGGTCTTCCAGACGCCCGAGGCGAGCTACCACGTCATCGTCCGGCGGCGGAACGCCGAGGTGATCGCGGCGTTCCTGGGCGAGACGCGCCCCGAGGGCTGGGTCTCGGACCTGTGGTCCCCCCAACTGAAGGTCGACGCGGACGCGCACCAACTCTGCCTCGCCCATCAGATCCGGAACCTGACCTACGCCGCCGAGGCCGACGGCTACGACGGGCTGGTCTGGGCGGTCGAGCTCCGCCATCTGTTCGGCCGCGCCATCCGCCTGCACACCATCCGCGACACGCTCACGCCGGCCTCGTTCACCCGACGCCGTCGCCGCATCGAGAACGCCGTCGACCGCCTCGTCTTCCGCACCTTCCTCCCGGAGCGGCCAGACATGGCGAACGCCTGCCGCCTCCAGCGACGGTATCGCGAGCACCGTGCCAGCTTGTTCGTCTTCCTCGACCGGCCGGACGTGCCGCCCACCAACAACGCCTCCGAGCAGGACCTCCGCCCCTCCGTGATCCATCGCAAGGTCACCGGCGGCTACCGCTCCTGGACCGGCGCCGAGGTTTCGGCCATCCTCACCTCGCTCTTCGCCACCGCCCGCAAGCAGGGCCAGAGCTTCCTCGACATGCTCCGCTCCATCACCGGCCCCTCACCACTTCACGCCGCCGGCCTGCCTACCTGAGCAGATACCATAGATTGAGGGTTACGCGAACCACCAGCTCCGAGAAGGGTGGATCTGTCGTATCAGACGGCTATGGAGTCAGGAGCTTAGGAGTGAGCTGAACGCATTCACAGGTAGGTCGTTCAGGTGGCGAACGGTCACGTCGGCCCGAAGTACGTCGTGGCTTGGGCCTACTCCGATCGTCCGCATGCCAGCGAGTTGGGCGCCTTCAAGTCCCGGAGCCGCATCCTCGACGACGATGCAGCGGTCGGGCGCGACTCCCAGCTTCGCAGCGGCCATCAGGAACGGCTCAGGAGCCGGCTTGCCGTTGCGTACATCCTCAGCGCAGACGACCGCTCCAAAGTAGGGCTCAAGGCTGTGAGCGCCGAGCATCACTTCGAGATTGAGTCGTGGCGCTGAGGATGCGATGGCTTGTCGCCACCCATCGTCGCGAAGACTGTCAAGCCAACCACGCACTCCCGGCAGCAGGGTGATCCCGCCGGCCCGCATCAATTCGCGAAATCGAGTCTCTTTGACCATCTCAAGCCGCTGGATTTCCTCCAGTGCCAGGTCGGGGCCAAGCAGATTGCGAAGCGCTGTGTCCATCTTCTGGCCGATGACGGACTCGAAGCGTTCTCTGGAAAGTACGTAGTTACGACTCGCGAGTGCTTCGCAAAATGCTTGCCAGTGATACTCGACATTGTCGACCAGCGTGCCGTCAAGATCCCAGATCACGGCACACACCGTCGCACGATCCATCATCGTTCTAGCTCCTCAGCCAATGATGACTGGTCTTGTTGGATCGTCATTCCTGATGATGATATCCGCGTGTGCCTGCGGATTTGCCTCAGCCAGGTAGACCAAGCCACACGGGACCAGTGGCTGAGCGACTATTTCGAGTTCGCCGAGTTCGCCGAGTTCGGCGTGATTCCGACCTTCCGACGACAAGGCATCGGTGGCCATCTGCACGATCACCTGCTGGCCGGCGCGCCGCATCCGAGGTCGGTGCTGACCGTGCGGACGAATAACGAGCCAGCCAAGCAGTTCTATCGTCGTCGCGGATGGCTGGTCCTGCACGAAGGGTTCGTCTCGGCCAGCGGTCGGGGTCCATACATCGTCATGGGCAGCGCGCTCGCCCGCACCCCCGACGAAGTCGCCAATTGACGCGCCCAGTGAGGGGCGGGTGTAGGCTGTCCTTGACAGGCTGCGCGGCCGGGGTCGGGCCAGGGGGAAGGATAAGGAGGGTCAGTGATAGCCGATGATTGTCCGCTGGACTGCGTCGCATTCCTGTTGATCCGGGACGGCCGCGTCCTCTTGGAGCGACGAAGCCCCACGAAGCGCGTGGTCCCTGGCGTTCTCGCGATACCCGGCGGCCACATGGAAGGGTCGGAGAGCGCGGAAGAAGCGGTCAGACGAGAACTCGAGGAGGAATTGGGCGTGACGGCTGCGACGATCAGCTATGTCTGCACGTTGCTGCACCGTGCCCAGGAGTTCCGCCGGCTGCACTATTTCGCGGTGACCGCTTGGGAAGGCGAGATGATCGCTCGGGAAGCCGATGGGCTCCAGTGGACCGACATGCGGTGCGCGCCCGCCTTCGACCTCGATGTCGACCGCCTGGCAGTGAGCGAATATCTCCGCGTGTACCGAACGGGCAAAGACCGATGATCGCCGTCGCTGCTACCCTGCTCGCCAGCGCTGATGACAGGTCGTTCCTACGCTTTCGAGGGGCTGGCGAGCTCGATCCTCAGTCAAGGGAGGGTGATTTTCAACAAGCAGCGGGGTTACACAACCCACCGACCTTCAGCAAGGAGAGCAACATGCCTAGCGAGGAAATGAGCGCTGACGAGGAAGAGACTGGTCAGGGATTCCTGGTTGTTTATGGCCGATCAGAGAAGGATGAAGGAAAGGAGGTACACGCCTGCTTGATGAATGAAGATGGAACGGTGGACCTCCCCGCTGGGATAGCGACAATAGCGGAGCATCGAGAGGTAGACGGTAGGATCACCTTCGCGGCTCTGCTCCCTGCGCTGCCTGCTGGCAAATATAGAATCGGCCTGGCGGGTGAGCGGTACATCGAGGTTGAAGTCAAGCAGGGAAGCAACGAGTTCTCTTGGCCCTAGTACAGGCTGGCGGAAAAGACTGCACAGTCAGTCAGCGAGCGCCTTGCCTTGATAGGTCCACTTGAAGGGCTTGGCCATGGTCTGGTTGTAGTAGTCGATGAAGGCCAGGACGCGAGCGGTCAGATCGTCGATCGAGG
>DASRJV010000087.1:0-7442 GCA_035649295.1 Propionibacteriaceae bacterium | reverse complement strand
TCAGATTCCCGAGCTCGGCGTGGAGCGGCAGTTCACGCATCCCGGTGAGATCGGTGCCTTTTCTGTGGGTCAGGTCGAGCCGTGGAGTGCGGAGGTGCCGAGGCTGTACGAGGCGCGTGTCAGTTCCGTGGGCGAGACCCTGAGCCTGCGGCTGGGGTTTCGGCGAATTCAGATTGATGGTGATGTGCTGAGCGTCAACGGACGACAACTGATCTTCCGCGGCGTGAACCGTCATGAGACCCACCCGGTACTGGGCCGGATGTTCGACGAGGAGTACGCACGGGCCGACTTGATCATGATGAAGCGCGCGGGCATCAATGCGATTCGGACCAGCCACTATCCTCCGCAGCCACGCCTACTTGATCTTGCTGACGAGCTCGGCTTCTGGGTCATCGACGAGTGCGACTACGAGACGCACGGGTTTGAAATCTGTGGCTGGCAAGGAAATCCGAGCGATGATCCGCGCTGGGCAGAGAGCTGCCTTGACCGGATGATTCGCACTGTCGAGCGAGACAAGAACCACCCGTCAGTGATCATCTGGTCCCTCGGCAACGAGGCGGGAACCGGCCGCAACCTGGCACGGATGGCGGACTGGGTGCACGATCGCGACCCGGCTCGGCCGGTGCATTACGAGGGTGATCACATCTGCGCCTACACCGACATCTATTCACGGATGTACCCGAACTACCTGGAGACCGAGGCCATCGGTGCGGAGCGCGGCTTCATCTTCTACCTCAACGGCCCAGCCGATGCCGAGCAAGTCCGTAGCAAACCCTTCCTGATGTGCGAGTACGTTCACGCGATGGGCAACGGCCCAGGAGGCATGACCATTTACGACGACCTGACCGAGCGCTATCCGCGGCTGCATGGCGGCTTCGTCTGGGAGTGGCGTGATCATGGACTACTGACGCGTACGCCAGATGGTACCGAGTTCTATGCCTATGGCGGTGACTTCGGCGAGGTACTTCACGACGGCAACTTCGTGATGGATGGCATGCTGTTGCCGGACGGTACGCCGACGCCGAGCCTGGCCGAGTTCGCCCGGGTGAACCAGCCGATCCAATTCGACTTCGACGGCCGTCTCCTAGCGGTCAGGAATCGCTACCACACGCTCTCCACCGAGCACCTTCGCTTCGTCGCCGTAAAGGCGGTGGACGGCTATCCATCAGCGGAGGCGGAAGTCCAGGTGCCGTCCACCGCCCCAGGCCGCACGGAAACAGTGGCATTGCCTGATGATCTTGTGAGGACTGGCAACGAGGAAACCTGGCTAACGATGAGAGCCGAGCTGGCCGAGGCGACGGCTTGGGCCGGCCGCGGTCATGAGGTGGCCGTCGGTGAGTGGCAGCTGACTGCGCCTGGAACGGTCCCGGCGTCGCCGAGCTGGCCAGCAGCGCCGGCGCTGAGGCCGCAAGAAAAGATGATCACGCTAGGGTCTGCGGAGTTCGACCCTACTAGCGGTCGCCTCCTCCGGCTCCACGGAATGGACATCGATGGCCCCCGACTCGAGCTCTGGCGGGCGCCTACCGACAACGACCGGAGCAACACCAGAGGCTCCTTTGAACTGGGGCGTCCGGAGGAGACCAACGGCGAAGGCGTAGCCGGACCATCGTCGGAGCAGCGCTGGCGGGAGCGCGGCCTCGACCGACTGGTGTACCGGCTTGATCAGCTCTTCCATGATCAAAATCAACTGCTGGCAACGGTGCGGGTGTCGTCGGCTGGAACCAATCTCTTCGTTGATGTGACCTATCACTGGTTGTTATTGGCTGACGGACACGCACTCTCGGTCAACGTCGTACCCTCACCCGGATGGGACTGCACCTGGCCACGAGTCGGCGTACGGTTCGACCTGCCGCGCGAGCTGCGGCACGCAAGCTGGTTCGGCACCGGTCCGAACGAGTCCTATCCCGATACCCGGCAGGCGGCGCGGGTCGGCCGTTTTGCCGCAGACATCGACGAGCTGAACGTCGCCTACTCCCGCCCCCAGGAGACTGGACACCGCAGCGAGTTGCGCTCGCTGGTGATCTCTGACAGCACGTCCGAGCGGTTACGCGTCATGACCTGGCCGAACCAGGAGCAGCACCGCCCCGGCTTCACACTGACCGCGTACACGCCGCAGCAGCTCGATCGAGCACGCCATCCGTTCGAGCTCGGTCACAGCGATCGCGTTTACCTGTTTCTGGACGACGCAGTGCATGGCATCGGTTCACGCGCGTGTGGCGTCGATGTGTTGCCCGAGCATGCGCTGTGGCCGGGCCGGCGACAGTTCGGTTTTGAGTTTCACCAGCCCTAGAGTCAGCCGGCGCTGAAGTAGGCGTGCTCCAGGTAGGTGTTGAGCGCCTTCTCGGTCACCCGAAAGCTACGGCCGAACTGCACAGCCTCGAGCTGGCCAGAATGGATCAGCCGATAGACCGACATTTTGGAGAGTCGGAGAATTGCGGCCACTTCGGCGACGGTCAGGAACTTGCCGGCCTGAAGATTGCTGGCGAGCGGAGTCACGCCACTGGCGGACTCTGCCGACTTCGATTCGTCGTTCATCTTGCTCTCAATCTGCACCTCGTCAGCGCTAGCTTCCCCTCCAGCGCTCTTGGTACTGAAGTGAGAATAGTGGCAAACGATGCTATTGGTACAGCAGTTACATCGTAAATTTCCTCGACACGCCGCTCAGATGGTTGACGGCGGGCCGATGAGCAAACTTAGCCGGTCGGCCATTCGCTTACAGACTTGGATCGAGACCTAGCTCGGGGAATACCGCCTGTCGGGTTGCCAGAATCGCCTGATCGACGCGACTGTGCGGCGTAAAGCCGGCATCGAAATGTCGGAAACTGGCATCTGAGCCATCCGACATGATGAGCGGCGCCGACTCTCCCATTTCAGCGCGCCAGCTCTCAGGTACGCGGGTGCTGGGATCGATCGGTTCTCCGCTGACAATGCCGAGCAAGTGCGTCCAGGCCCTCGGCACCACGTTGCGTATTGAGTACCCGCCGCCACCAGTGCAGATCCAGCGTCCGGCACACAGTTCGTCGGCCAGGCTTGCCAGCGCGAGATAGGAAGCGCGCTGGCCGTCGACAGAAAGGTTGAGATCGGCCAGCGGATCCTGTCTGTGGGAGTCGCAGCCGTGCTGCGTCACCAAGACTGTCGGCTGGTGCGCTCCAAGGGCCGGTGGCACGATCGCATGGAAGGCCCGAAGCCAATCCGCATCGGTGCTGCCCGGGGGAAGTGCCACGTTGACTGCCGTACCCTCCGCTCCCCGTCCACCGGTCTCGTTCGGAAAGCCTGTTCCTGGGAACAGGTATGCCGGCGTCTCGTGCAGGCTGATGGTCATGACGCGCGGCTCGTTGTAGAAGATCGCCTGCACGCCATCGCCGTGGTGGACGTCGACATCGACGTAACCCACGCGCTCGCAGCCGTTGTCCAGCAGCCAGCGGATGGCGATGGCGACGTCGTTGTAGACGCAAAACCCGCTGGTCATGCTGGGCATCGCGTGATGCAAGCCTCCGCTGATGTTGCAGGCGCGTTGAGCGTCGCCCGTCCAGACCCGGCGGGCCGCCTCAACACTTGCCATGCTGACCCGGGCTGCGATCTCGTGCATCCCCGGAAAGACCGGATTGTCGCTCGTCCCGAGTCCGTAACGCTGGTCGGGCTCGCCGCGCTGCACCGCAGAGATGTAATCCGGCGTATGCACGGTCTTCAAAAGCGCAAGATCGATTTCTGGTGGTGGCACGATCTGAAGTCGGTCCAGGACGCCGAGTTGACGGGCCAGTGAGATGGTGTTGGTGACCCGGCCCGGTGCCATTGGATGATCGGATCCGAAGTCGTACTTGGTTAGATCGTCGGAGAAGACGAGCAACCCAGTCATCCGCGTTTGCCTGTGCCCTGCTTGTCGTCTCGGGCCGCGGCGGCAAGCTCACGGCTGCGATCGCGTGCTGCCTCCATCGCACGCAGGAAAGCTGCCCGCACCTTGTGATCTTCGAGCTGGCGTACGGCCGCTGCCGTGGTACCGCCTGGCGAAGTGACACGCTCTCGCAGCACGGTGGGATGCTCACCCGTCTCGCGCAACAGCTTCGCTGAGCCGAGCATGGTTTGCACGACCAGCTCTGTCGCGGTGTCACGCGGCAGTCCCAGATGCACCCCAGCCTCGATCATGGCTTCGACCACGAAGAACAGGTACGCGGGGCCGGTGCCCGAGATCGCCGTGACAGCGTCTTGGTAACGCTCTGGCACCGTGATCACGCGGCCGGTCGCTGACAAGATCTCCGTCACTCGATCGAGGTGATCTTGAGTGCTGTGCGATCCGGGCGAGATCGCGGCCATTCCCTCGTCCACCTGAGCGGGCGTATTCGGCATGACCCGCACCACGGCAACCCCTTCCGGCAAGCGCGACTCGATGAAGGTGGTATCGACGCCGGCGGCGAGCGACACCACGAGTGTGCCCGGCTTGATCGCTTCTGCGATCTCCTCGAGCAGGTCGCTCATGTCCTGCGGCTTGACGACCAAGATCACCGTCTCGGCATCGGCCACGGCCTCGGTGTTCTGGAGCATCTTGATCCCGTACCGGGCGGTCAGCTCATGCTGCCGCTCCAGCCTACGATCGGTGGCCACGATCTGATCGGCGTGCCAACCGGCCCGCAGCAGGCCTGACAGCACGGTCTCACCCATGACTCCCGCACCCAGAATGGCCAGCGGATGCGCACTCGACGTCAAATCCGGCGAGGTCACAGGGTTCCAGCCCGCCCGCCGGCGACCAGCTGGCTGCTCACCAGCTCAGCAATCTGCACGGCGTTCAACGCTGCGCCCTTACGCAGGTTGTCGGCCGAAATGAACATGATCAAACCCTTGCCGGCCGGCGCCGCTTGGTCAGCCCGAATCCGCCCGACCAGACTCGGATCTTGGCCGGCCGCATCGAGCGGTGTTGGCACGTCCATCAGCTGGACGCCAGGGGCGCGAGACAACAGCTCCGTCGCCTCGTCGGGATTGAGATCGTTTGCGAACTCCGCGTGGACGGCGAGCGAATGTCCCGTGAAGACGGGCACGCGGACGCAAGTGCCGGAGACACGAAGATCAGGAATGTGCAGGATCTTCCGCGACTCATTGCGCAACTTCTGCTCCTCGTCGGTCTCACCCGTGCCGTCATCGACGAGTGAGCCTGCCAGCGGAACCACGTTGTACGCGATGGCTTTGACGTAGGCGTTCGGGGCCGGGAAGTCGACGGCCCGTCCGTCGAAAGCGAGCTCGCTCGCCTGATCCACCACGGCCTTGGACTGCCTGTCGAGTTCCTCGACGCCCGCGCCACCCGATCCCGATACCGCCTGGTAGGTCGCGACTTGCAGGCGGACCAGACCAGCGGCGCGATGGAGCGGGGCCAGTACCGGCATCGCAGCCATCGTGGTGCAGTTCGGGTTCGCGATGATGCCCTTCGGCGGACGAATCGCGTCATCTGGATTGACTTCCGAGACCACCAGCGGAACATCCTGGTCCATCCGCCAAGCTGAGGAATTGTCGATCACGATGGCACCGACTGCCGCCACCTTGGGCGCAATGGCCCGCGAGGCTGTCTTGCCCATCGAGAAGACTGCCAGGTCGAGGTCAGTGAAGTCGGCCGTCGCAGCGTCCTCCACGATGATCTGATCGTCACCCCAGGGGAGATGCTTGCCGGCTGATCGAGCTGAGGCGAAGAATCGCACCTCGTTGATCGGGAACGGTCGCTGCTCAAGCAGCCTCCGCATCACACTTCCCACCTGACCGGTGGCGCCGAAGACCCCAACACGCATGACGCCAAGCCTAAGTCCTTGCATCTGACCGCCCTTTCCATTCCCAGACTGGCCTAGTTGGACAGCCGCGCCTGCGGATTGACGGTGTGCACCCGTGTCGACAGGCTCAGAGCGCACTGCTTTCATGCGGCGACCAATCGACGTCGGCGTGGCAGTTGCCGTTGAGCTTCTAGCTGTCGGATTCGGGTGTTGAGCTGCGGCCGCTGCTCAGGGTCGATCCATTTGGGCGAGATCCATTCCGGCAAGCCCTCGGTGTTAATGCGGCAGCTCCAGCCTTTCTGCAGGAAATGGGTGTGGTGGTACCTCACAGCAGCGTGATCTCTTCCATCAGAATCGTAAGCATGTCCTGCGTATCTGCTTGAGTGAAGTATCGCGCTTGGCGTAGCTGACAGACCGAGCGTCAACTGCACTCAAGCAGATATGCAGGAAGCATGTTCTAATCGAATAGGAACCTCAGCGCCACCGACGTGCGGCAGGTCGACTGCCGGCCAGCTCGATTAGTGGGTGAGAGAACGGCGGGAATGGTGGGGTCGCGGTGCAGACGGCCGTCAACGCTGGATCAGAGCTGTTGATCTTCGTCCAGTGAGCGGCGCATAGCCGTGACCGGGTGGTGACGAGCTGCCCGTCCGTCGAAAGATGCCACATTTCTGTTATGGACCTCGATCAGGCCGGCAACCTAGCGTCGCTGGCATGAACCGATGTGTCGAGCATCGATTGGCGCAAGTCTGACGAATGGATTCGTTGTCGGGGTCGTCAATCCCTGGAAAGGCTGCTTGGCGCGGGGCTCTCGAACGACGGAAGTGTGAGAGAGAGGAGGAACGATGTCTTACGACGAGCAGGACGTGATCGTGGTCGGCGCTGGCCTGGCTGGGCTCACCACAGCCAGGGAACTGGGCAACGCCGGCCATAGGGTGCTGATCTTGGAGGCACGCGATCGGCTGGGCGGCCGGGCGTTCACCAGCCAGTTCGCCGGCACCGAGGTGGAGCTGGGCGGCGGGTTCGTTCACTGGTTCCAGCCGCACGTCTTCGCCGAGCTGACCCGCTACGGCATCGGTATCGCGGTCCCACCCGAGCCGACCCGCTGGTCCTACATCACCAAGGGAGATGTCCACCACAGCACTGTTGCCGAACTGGCGCCGCGGGTGAGCGAGCTGTTCGAGCGCTGCTTTGCCGCTGCGCGCGCGACCTTGCCGCTGCCGTACCAGCCGCTGGCGGTTGCCGACGCGGTCGCGGCCCTCGACCACCTCTCGATGCAAGACCACCTCGACCACAGCGACTTCACCGCCGAGGAGCGCGACCTACTCAACCCGATACTCGCCACGTCGTGTTCGGCCCCCTGCTCGGACGGTGCGTTGACCGCGATGATGCGCTGGTTCTCGCTCCCGGGCTGGGACTTCGGCCTCATGCTGGACGCGGTGGGGGTCTATGGGCTTCGGACGGCGTCCCTGGTGGAGGCGCTGGCGGCCGACGCTCGGCCGCAGGTGCATTTGTCGACCCCAGTGGCCGCGATCGAACAACGCGACGAGCGCGTGACCGCGACCACCCACAGCGGCCAGACGTTCGCGGCCGCGGCCGTGGTCGTCGCCGTGCCGCTCAACACCTTGGCCATGATCGATTTCGCACCCGCACTCGGGTCAGAGAAGCAGGCCGTAGCAGACCGGGGTCAGGCAAGCC
>DASRJV010000086.1:0-10062 GCA_035649295.1 Propionibacteriaceae bacterium | reverse complement strand
TCTGAGATCACCCGAGTTACCAGAGCTTGACTCACACCCCCACAAGACGTTGATCACCCTGCCGACGCTGCCGACCGGCGAACCTCAGTCGTCGGGCCGACGGGGATTGATTCGCTTTGGGCGGCGATTGAGTAGCGTCATGGCGAGTACCAAGATGCCGAGAGCGAAGAAGCCGCCAACGACGTAGGCGGCGAATCCTTGGCTTTGCCGAGGGTAAACGGCCGATGTCGGCGTTGGCGTCGGTAGCTGGGGCACGTCAAGTGGGATGAGATCAAGAACAACCATCAAGAACTCCGTCATCGGCCACCCTCGCTCACAGATGCAGGAATCTGCGCATGATCGCGAGAAAGATCTGTGGCTGCTCGCTGTGTACCCAGTGCCCAGCTTCTTTGATCGTGATCAGGTTAACGCGCGGAAAGAGCGCGCGCATGGCGGCAGCGTATTCCGGCTGGACGTAGCGCGACTCGCCGCCGGCTACCCACAGCACCGGACCGTCGTACGGCGCTGCGTCCAGTTCGGGCCAGCCGCCCATCTCGCTCAAGTAATCGCCGAGCAGCTCGAGGTTCATCTGCCAGCGCCAGCTGTTCGAGGTGGTGTCGTCACGACGCAGGTTCTGCAGCAGGAAGCTGCGGATGTCGGGATCACTGACGTATGCGGCGAGCTGGGCATCCGCATCCCTCCGATCCTTCAACGTCTCCAGATCGATTGAGCGCATACCGCGGATGAAAGTGTCGAATTCGCTGGTCTGGCCAGTCGCTACCGGTGAGACATCGACCACGGCCAGTCGTTCCACGAGCTCTCGGTGGAGTAACGCGAGCGTCATGGCGACCTTGCCGCCCATCGAATGGCCGACCACGGCGTACTGATCGCCCTCGCCCTGGGTCTTCAGCAGCTCCGCGACTCGGCGCGCCATCTCCGGATAGGAGAAGTAATCGGTCCAGGCGGACTGGCCGTGATTGGGCAAGTCAACGAGCGTGACCCGGGCCGAGTGACTCAACGCCTTGGCGACTGTCGTCCAGTTCTTGCCCTGTCCAAACAGGCCGTGAAGAAACGCCACACGCGGTCCGGCGGCTCCCAGCTGGGTGCTGTAGAGACCGTGCTGAGGCAGGTCCGCTTTCATGGCCGCCGCTGCCAGCAGCTGGTGTGCCAATGCCGGCGTTCCTCGACAGCGGATTGGGAGAGCAGGCCAGGTGTGTCTGGCCAGGTGACGACGTGCGGGGTCCCTGGCCGGATCTCGACATTGCAACCAGGACACCGGTAAGCCTTCGTGGCGGCTGCACCCGCTACGCTGCGGACAATCCACCGGCCGTCGCTCTTGATCGCCGATGTGGCATGCCCCGAGCTCAGCGGTCGGGCCGGCCTCGAGTGTTTACTCGGCCGTCGGGCCATAGGCGAGCTCCCATTTGATTTGGAGCTGCTCGCGCCCTGGATGCGACGCTCGCAGCTGTACGTCGATTCAACCATGACACCAGCGTCTGATCGGGCCGGTAGGTTTGTCTCCCGTGCGGTTGGTCATTGCCCGGTGCCAGGTCGACTACGCGGGGCGGCTGACCGCCCACCTTCCGATGGCTACGCGGCTGATCTTGATCAAATCTGATGGCTCCGTGTCGATTCACGCCGACGACCGCGCCTACAAACCGTTGAACTGGATGAGCCCTCCATGCTCACTGGTAGAGCTGGCACCGCCCCTGCCGGATCCTCCCTCACCGTTGGGCGACGAGCCGCTGTCAGCCTTGTGGGAAGTCAGGGGAAAGGACGGCGACACGCTGCAGATCTGGCTGGCGGAAGTGCTCCACGACTCCTCTCATGAGCTCGGGATCGACCCAGGGCTGCAGAAGGACGGTGTGGAGGCACATCTGCAGGCGCTTCTCGCGGAGCATCCAGAGGCGCTGGCACCCGGACTCTCGCTGGTCAGGCGCGAGCATCCGACCCCGATCGGTCCCGTCGACCTGTTGTGCAGGGATGCCGCTGGAGCCTACGTGGCAGTTGAGATCAAACGTCGAGGAGAGATTGACGGCGTCGAACAGCTGAGTCGATACCTCGATTTGATGCGCCGGGACACACTGCTCGGAACTGTGCACGGCATCCTGGCGGCGCAGCTGATCAAGCCGCAGGCCAGGCTGCTGGCCAGTGACCGTGGCATCAGCTGTGTGATCGTTGACTACGACTTGTTGCGGGGACTGGACAGCGCTGACGATCGGCTCTTCTGATCAGGAGTTGGACGCCTCGGCGAACTCGGACTCGTCGCCTGTGGCTTCGCCATCAGCAGCCTCCGAGCCGCGGTTGTCGCTCTCGCCCTCGAGCGCCTGTTCAGCTTCCGCGTCGGCCTCGTCCTGCTCGCCCTGGTCGTGCTCGGCTTGCCCGCCTGCCTCGTCGATCGCATTGCCGACGGTCGGATCGCTCTCTATCTCAGCCGCGGCGCTGCCAGATTTCGCGTCGGCCGGGAACTCCGCAAAGGCCGTGTCCGGCACCTCAGAAAGGTCAGGCAGGCTCTCTGCTGTCTCGACCGCCAGCGCGCTCACCGAGGCAAGCTGGTTGAGCATCGCGTGCTTTCGCCGCATGAGCAGTTCCTGCTCATCCCTCATCTGCCGTCGGCGCAGCGCAAGTTCCTGACGCGCCCGGTCATCGATCATCGCGGCTTGGTGTCGCGCTCGATCGATGATCCCGTCCGCATCCCCACTCGCATCCACCTTGATGCGTTCTGCCTCCGCCAGCGCTTCAGTGCGTAGCTTTGCTGCCTGCTCGGTTTCCGACGTCAAGTGCTCGCCGGCGGCCCGCTGCAACTCGGTAGCCTCCGCTAGCATCGCCTCGATGGCCTGGTTAGCCGATACCTGCATTTCTTTCAGTTCGGCCATTACATGCTCGCGCTGGTTTGCGATCTCCTGGCGTAAGGCTGCGCTGGCCCGTTCAGCCGCGGCAAGTAGTTCTTGCGATTCAAAACTCGCCGCTTTGCGCATGCCGGTGGCGGCTGCCTCCGCCTCGGTCCTCACGGCCTCGGCCTGGACCCGAGCTGAGCTGAGCAACTGTTCCGCCTCAGTCGCCGCATGCTCCTTGAGCTGTCCGGCATCTCGCTCAACCTGCTCGCGCAAAGCGTCCAACTCGGCCCGCTGGGCGTCGCGCATCTCGGCCAGTTCCTCGTACGCGCTCTGGCGTAGTTCGTCGATCTCGGCCTGTCTGTGTGCGCTCAGCCGATCCGCTTCGTGAACGGCGCCCTGCGTGATGTCGTTTGCCTGCTCCTCGGCGATGTGCAGGATCTCCTGAACCCGAGCTCCTAGTCCGGAGAAGTCGGCATGAGTCGCCCGCGCATGGGCGTCATCGAGGGCCTGGCGAAGCTCGTGATTGTAGGCGGTCAAGGAATCGTATTGCCCCAGAAGCTGGGCGATCTGGGCCTGCGTCGCGCGCACGAAGTGATCAACGGCTTCGCGGTCATATCCTTTGCGCGCCAGGGGAAAGCGGCCGTTATCCACATGAGGGTCAGCTGTCGGGGGCATATTCACGCTGGCTCCTTACACGCCAAAGTGCCGTCACCCCGAGTCATCTCAGGGTAACGGCACCTGAAGCTGAGGGCCAGCGGTCAGACGGTGGTGATCAACGCAGCCAGCCGGCGGTGCAGCGCTTGGGCTACTTGGATTTGGCTCCTTCTCCCGATAGGTCGGAGGGGGTAACGAGGACCGTGGCGTCACCATCGATTTCTAGTTCATCGACTT
Organism: Propionibacteriaceae bacterium; assembly: GCA_035649295.1. Taxonomy (GTDB): domain Bacteria; phylum Actinomycetota; class Actinomycetes; order Propionibacteriales; family Propionibacteriaceae; genus Microlunatus. Next base: position 6,355 of record DASRJV010000086.1, on the reverse strand, counting down.
CGCTAGGTGACGTACCGCCATTTCTGCCTGAGCCGGCATTGTTACCTGCGGCACCCTCTTCACCCAAGCCTGCCGGCGGAAGCATGTCGGGACGCATGACGGTGCGATCGCCAACCTCACCCTCGAGATCGCTGGGGTCGTCCAGGTCAGGGAAGGCGCTGGCCGTTTGCTCCGCCAGGGCCGACAAACTCGCGAGCTGGCTGAGCACTGCCTGCTTGCGCTGATGCAGCAACTCTGTCTCACGACGCAGCTGCTGCTTCCGCCACGCGAACTCTTGTTGAGTCCGCTCATTGATAGCGGCAGCCTGCTTCTTGGCGGTGGCGATCCGAGCTTCGGCCTCCTGAGCGGCTGCGGCCTTGGTCTGCTCGGCTTCGGTGAGAGCCTCTGCGCGGATGCGCGCAGCTTCGGCCAAGTCAGCCTCAAGGCGGTCCGCGGATTGGCTGTGATACTTGGTTGCCTCGGCGAGTAGCGCCGCGGTTTTCTGCTGCGCATCGTCATGGGCCCGCTTGAGCTCCGCGACCGCCTGCTCCCGTTCACCTGCCAGCTTGGATCGGGCCTCGGCCGCCTCACGCTCAACAGTGCGGCGCAGGTTCTCGGTATCGAGATAGGCGTTCTGGCGGGTCGCCTGCGCATCGTTGTCGGCCTCTCGGCGCAGCGACTCGGCTTGCCGCCGAGAAGCCGCGATCAGGGAATCACCCTCGGCCTTGGCCTTGTCGACTTGCGCCTTGACCTCGTCGCGCAGCTTGCTGCGAAGCTGATCAATCTGGGCGGCACCGCCGGTCTTGATCGCGTCGCCCTCTCGGGCCGCTGAGTTGCGCAGCCCGTCGGCCTCACGCCGGGCCTGCTCCTTGAGCTTCTCAGCCTCGACGGTCGCGTTCTGCACCAGCTCGCGGGCCTGCTCCTGAGCCAGCCGGAGAATGTCGTTGGCGCGCCCACCCAGGTTGGCGTAGTCGACGTCCTTGTCCGACCTATCGCCGGAAGTGGCGACTTCATCTTGGAGCACGGTCACTTGCTGCTCGAGCTGAGTCGCGTGTCTACGCGACTTGACGACACTCTCCTCGAGTGTGCGGACGTAATCGTCAACTGCGGTGCGGTCATAGCCGCGTAAAGCGGTGGGAAAGTTCCCGACCGCGCTTGCTGTGTCGTCGAACAGGCCGAGCCCCGTGTTGTCTGATGCGCTCACCGCAAGAAACCCTCTCCGAAAATAGGTATTGACGCCGAGTCTGTGCCCGCGTGAGCGACGGCCATGCGCTCAGCCGTGGTGCGGATCCGCCGCGGTGTGCTCGACCAGCTCGAGCAGAACGCCGCCAGTGTCCTTGGGGTGGACAAAGTTGATCTGCGAGCCGCGGGTACCGGCTCTTGGTGCATCATAAAGCACCCGCACACCGCATTGACGCAAAATCCTGGACGCGGACCGGACATCTGAGACAGCGTAAGCCACGTGGTGCAGGCCGCTTCCGTGTCTCATCAGAAAACGCTGCACCGGTGACTCCTCAGTGAGCGGCATCAACAGCTGGAGCTGGCTGCTGGCCGGTCCGGTCTCGCCGCCCGCAAGCATCACCTCAGCCACCTGTTGGTCCAGGTTGTCTTCACGATGCACCACCCGCAGACCCAGCACGTCCCGATAGAAGCTGATCGCTGTCTCGAGGTCGGCGACTGCCACACCGACATGATCAAGACCGAGCAGCCCGGGCAGCGCGCTCCCGAGGTCGGAGGGCATTCTGGTCATGCACATTAGGGTGCCAGACTGGTGTCGGCCAAGCGTCGGAGATGATCGTCGGCGCAGCGACGCGAGCTGGGAGGTTGTATGGGATCAGTGATTCTTGGAGGGGCACGTACGCCGATCGGGAAGCTCCTAGGTGGCCTGAAGGACGCATCCGCCACAGATCTTGGTGGCTACGCCATCGCAGCAGCGCTCGAGCGCTCAGGCGTTTCCCCGGAGCACGTCGACTACGTCGTGATGGGACATGTGCTCCAGGCCGGCGCCGGTCAGATCTCAGCCCGGCAGGCAGCAGTCAAGGGCGGAGTCGCGATGTCGGTGCCGGCAGTGACGATCAACAAGGTCTGTCTGTCAGGGCTGAATGCGGTCGCCCTTGCTGATCAACTGATTCGGGCAGGGGAGTGCGATGTGGTCGTCGCTGGCGGCATGGAGTCGATGACCCAGGCGCCGCACTTGTTGCCGCGCTCACGATCTGGGTTCAAGTACGGCGACGTCAGGATGATCGACCACATGGCCTACGACGGCCTGTGGGACGTCTTCACCGACCAAGTCATGGGGTCGCTGACCGACGGTTGCAATCGCGGCGAGCAGCTGGTCAGTCGGGAAGATCAAGATGCCTTCGCGGCACGCTCCCACCAGCGCGCGGCAGCGGCGACTGCCGGTGGGGCCATGGCGGAGGAGATCGTTGAAGTGCGTGTCCCGCAGCGTCGCGGTGACGACGTCGTGATCAGCAAGGACGAAGGCATCCGCGACGGAGTGACGGCGGAGTCGCTGGCCAAACTGACTCCCGCATTCGGGCGTGACGGCACGATCACGGCGGGCTCGTCCAGCCCGATCTCCGACGGCGCCGCAGCCATGGTGGTAGCGAGCAAGGAGGCAGCCGACCGGTTGGGACTTACGCCAATCGCAGAAATTGGTGCCTATGCGAGCGTCGCCGGTCCCGACTCCTCACTTCAGCTTCAGCCAGCAAACGCGATCAACCTAGCTGTGAAGAAGCAACAGATCAGCGTCTCCGATCTGGACTTGATCGAGATCAACGAGGCATTTGCCGCCGTTGGTGTCGCGAGTGCCCGGGCTTTGGGCCTGAGTGCCGATGAGACTGACGAACGGGTAAACGTCAATGGTGGGGCGATCGCACTCGGCCATCCGCTCGGCGCATCGGGCGCCCGTCTCGTGCTGACCTGCGCGATGGAGCTGAAGCGACGCGGTGGCGGCACAGGCGTGGCCGCACTCTGCGGCGGCGGTGGCCAGGGTGATGCCTTGATCATCACTGTTTCCCCGGACGGCAGCTAAGCGGACCCGTCCTTGTCTGGAGATCGTGACGACGTACGCGATGTTGTCGCCGAAGTGCGATTGGGCAAGCCGCGGGCACTGGGTCGCTTGATCAGCTGGATCGAGAATGCATCGCCAGCCTTGCCGATGATCATGAAAGAGCTCGCACCAGATACCGGACGAGCTCACGTGATCGGCCTGACTGGTGCACCTGGAGTCGGCAAGTCGACCACGGCAACCTCCCTGATCCGCGCGCTCCGGGCGCGCGGCCAGCGGGTCGGCGTACTGGCGGTGGATCCGAGCTCACCCTTCTCCGGCGGGGCACTCCTTGGTGATCGGGTTCGGATGCAGGAACACGCGCTGGATGGCGACGTCTACATCAGGTCGATGGCAACCAGAGGCCATCTCGGCGGACTTGCGGTTGCCACGCCGCAGGCCCTACGGGCATTTGATGCCGCGGGTTTCGACACGGTGATCGTCGAAACGGTCGGGGTCGGCCAGTCGGAGCTCGAGGTGGCAGAGACGGCCGACACCGTGCTTGTGCTGCTGGCACCTGGCATGGGGGACGGGATCCAGGCGGCGAAGGCGGGCATCTTGGAGATCGGGGACGTCTTCGTCGTCAACAAGAGTGATCGCGACGGTGCTCAGGCACTGATACGGGAGCTGCGGACGATGATCGCCCTCGCGCAGCGTGGGCCGCAGGACTGGAAACCACCGATCGTATCGACGGTCGCGCACCAGAATCAGGGGCTTGAGGATCTGCTGGCAGCTGTCGAGCGGTTCAGAGCATCACAGGTTGAGACTGGACGCGGCGACAAACGTCGTGTCGCACGAGCCCGGCGAGAGGTCGAGAGCATCGCCCTCGCAAAGTTGCGTGCGGACTTTAGGCTGAATGGCGAAGCACGGCTGGAAGATCTAGCCGAGGCGGTGAGTCGTGGTGAACTTGATGCGTATACGGCGGCCGACCATGTGCTCGTCGGTCTGTGAACTCCGGTCGGATAACGGTCTGGCCGTGGCCCTGCTGGCTCACGGCGTGCCTGTTCCCGATCATGCGAGGCATCGGGTAGAAAAGACAATATCCAGGTGTCTGCCTGTACATGCGGGAGCGTGTTCGAATAGTCTGCATGGAAGACCGGAAGGATGAATAGTCCGAGATGAAGTGGGTCAAGCGGTTCATCATCTTCTTGGTCGTGGGTTTTGCAATTTTCTATTTGATTTCGCAGCCTGAGGCTGCCGCGAATGCTGTCCAAGCCCTGTTTGGAGCTCTTGCCCGAGTATTTCGCTCGATCATTATCTTTTTCCAGTCACTAGCTGGCTAACTGTGGGTGTGCTGAATTGGCTTGATCCGAATGTCGACCAATACATCCTGTCGACAGCCGGAGAACAGAAAGTAGTAGAGGTCCACAAGCACTGGGCGGCGAGTGCCTGGCCAGCCATCCGGCTCGCCATTGGTGTCGTGCTCTTCATCAGCGCGTTCGCCTATCAGGCTCCCGTCTACTACGTGTTCGTCGTCATTGGCCTACTCCTCGGCCTCCAGGCGCTGTGGCGAATCCTTGAGGAATACCGGGATCGGTTCGTGATCACCAACCAGCGGGTTTTCCGTGTCCATGGAATCCTGGCTACCCAGCGTGCCAGCGTGCCGCTGTTGCGGATCTTGGACATCACCATCAGGAAGTCCGTCATCGGTCGCTGGCTGAATTACGGGGATTTCATCTTCGAGTCCGCGGCGCAGGTCCAAGGCCTGAACGAGATCACCTACGTCAAGGACATCGACCAGCGCGAGGATGTGCTGCGCATGGTGATGCTGGGCGAGCTGCCCCAGGCCGTGGTAACAGCGGAGGAAGACGACGGAACGTGAGTGCAGTAGGACGCCATCGGCTGCCATTCGACCCGGTCGAGGAGGCAGCCAAACAGTGGGATACGCAATGGGGTGAGATGCACCGGATGAGGGCTGTGACCTCATTGATGCGAGTTCATCAGCTACTCCTCACCGAGCTGGACGAGTTGCTCCGCCCGCTGGGCCTGACTTTTGCGCGCTACGAGGTGTTGGTCTTGCTGTCCTTCTCACGCCGCGGCGCCCTGCCCTTGGGCAAGATCGGCGAACGGCTCCAGGTACATGCGACGTCAGTGACTCCGCTGGTGAAGCGCCTGGAAGCAGCCGACTTGATCAGACGTACGCCACACCCTGAGGACGGTCGCGCCGTACTGGCCTCGATCACCTCCAAGGGCCGGCTGGTCATGGAGAAAGCCACCGACGCAATCGTCGGTGCGCGCTTCGGGCTGAGCGCCTTGAGTGATGAGGAGTGCGATCAGCTGACCTGGTTGCTCACCATGCCGCGTGAGGCCGCGGGCGACTTTTAGTCGCATACGCCTCTGACCGCATTCATCCGAGCGGAGGAAGCAATCAAACACCGGATCGCGCGGCGCCGTGCTGAGGAGGAGGGAGCCGACACGCTTTTCGTCGGCGAGAGCCGACGAAGTAGGCGACTTCCTAGCGCGATCCGCAGCGAGCGGAGCGAGCAATCAAACACAGCGCGAGCAGCTCACAAAAATAGGGCCTCCTAGTATTTGGATTGGAGGTTGCAATGACCGTACAAGGGCCTAGCGGCAGGGAGCGTTGGGCGGCCGCCTTTGCGGCCGCTCAGGCCAAGGGCCAGGTTCGCGACGCCGACTTCACAACCATCTCGGGTGTGGAAGTCGATCCTGTCTACGGGCCTGAGGACGAAGACGCCGACGAGCGGATGGAGCGTATCGGCTGGCCCGGGGAGTTTCCGTTCACCCGCGGCCTCTACCCGAGCGGCTATCGCGGGCGTCCCTGGACGATCCGGCAGTTCGCCGGCTTCGGCAATGCCCAGCAGACCAACGAGCGTTACAAGATGATCTTGGAAGCGGGAGGCGGTGGGCTCAGCGTCGCATTCGACATGCCAACCTTGATGGGCCGCGATTCCGATGACAACCGCAGCCTGGGCGAGGTAGGTCATTGCGGCGTCGCGGTCGACTCCGCAGCGGACATGGATCTGCTGTTCTCTGGAATTGATCTTGGTGCGGTCACCACGTCGATGACGATTTCCGGCCCGGCGGTGCCGATCTTCTGCATGTATCTGGTGGCCGCAGAACGACAGGGAGTCGACCTAGCAACCCTTAACGGCACCCTGCAGACCGACATCTTCAAGGAGTACATCGCTCAGAAGGAGTGGCTCTTCCCGCCTGGTCCCCACCTTCGTCTGATCGGGGACATGATGGAGTACTGCAGCCGCGAGATCCCCGCGTACAAGCCGCTGAGCGTCTCCGGATATCACATCCGGGAAGCGGGATCGACTGCCGCCGAGGAGCTCGCCTTCACTCTTGCCGATGGCTTCGGTT
>DASRJV010000085.1:0-9813 GCA_035649295.1 Propionibacteriaceae bacterium | reverse complement strand
GTGCCGAACCCGAAGTCCCGCTGCCCCTCATAGACGGCGTCCAGCACGCCCTCGTCATGCGCGCGGTCCAATAGCGCTCTTGTCGCGTCGGCGCTCGCATTATCGATCGCGATCAGGCGAGTAGGCCGCGTATCGAGCTCCGCCAGGGCCTCCAGAGTCGCCGGCAGCCACCGTGCCGCGTCGAGCGTGACGAGGACAGCTACTACGCGGGCGCCGGCAATGTCGACCCGGTGAGCCTCCTCGTCGACATGGTCCGCCCAGGCCCATGGATTCTCGTCGAACCCGAAATCCTCGACATCGACCGGCATCAGCTCAGGCCAGGCGCCAGAGCCTCCTGGTCGGTCCTCGAAAGAACCGGTCAGGGTGATGTGGCTATCCATCAGATCCTGTGCAACCCCCGATTACCAATCGGGCCCCGCAACGCGCAAGAGGGGCTGCCCGGTTGGGCGGCCCCTTACTTTACGCGAGTCGGCTGGGTGCTGGGCAATGCGTCTCGGCTACACAGCCCGCTTCTTGAGCTTTCGACGCTCCCGCTCACTCAGTCCGCCCCAGATGCCGAAGCGTTCGTCGTTGGCCAGCGCGTACTCAAGGCACTCGCCGCGCACCTCGCAGGACAAGCAGACCTTCTTCGCCTCGCGCGTCGACCCGCCCTTCTCAGGGAAAAACGCTTCTGGGTCGGTTTGCGCGCACAGTGCGCGCTCTTGCCAGCTCAGTGCACCTCCCTCGTCGGTGCCCCTCAGCTCGTACATGTAGTTGTGCCTCCTCGACCCGCATGATGGAAAACCCCACAACCGGTACGACTTCGCGGGTCGTAGCGGTTTTTGGCTTGCGCCGTATGCACCTGCCACCCGCTGCTACTGGGTGCCCCCTTGGCTGTGCAGCAACTCATCTGAGCACGACTCCGCCGGATCAGCAGGAAACTGCAAATGACATTGGTGAAATTACATGCCTGTCAATACCGTAAAGTCAAGCGATTTCCTGATATTGGGTACAGATTCAAGCGCGAGGGGTGCTGTTCAGGACTGAGGGCGGCCCCACCAGTCCACGGCTGGCGGTGGCACGTCCCGTTGGCCCTTCGATCGGGCGGCGGGGTCATCGGCGATCTGAACCTGCGGCCTCGGCCCATTGGGCTGCGTTGGGATCGGCTGCCAGGCTGCGGAAGTCTCCGTCCCCCAACCAGTTGCCGGGGCGCCAGCTGCTGCTTCGCCCGCCGTCCGCCAGACCGCACCGGCAGCCGCGTCCGGCTGCCAGGTCGGCTGCAGTCGCGGATCCGGAGGCTGCGGTATCGACAGCGGCTCCGGGTACGGCGCCAGCCCAATTCCTGCTGGTAGCCGACGCGGTACGGCCTGGAGCTGCAAGAGCTTGATCAACAGCCCAACCGCAATAACCGAGGGCACCTGTACCAGGATGGCGGCAAAGACCCCGAGGACTGGTGTCGGGTCTGCAGCGAGCCCGAGCAACGCGAGCGTCAGACCAAGCAGCACGGCGAGGCCTCCGACTATGAGGCTGAGGATCGTCAGCAGGCGGGCGTGTGGCGTTCGTTCACGCAATACACAGAAGGTCACTAACACCGCCAGCACGACCAATGGCACCGGATTCGCGGCTCGCGCGCTCAGTGCCACTGCGACATTGGCGATCGGGCCTGAGTAGGTCGCCATCCCCACGACGGCGAGCACGAGGTTGAGTGCCAAGGCTCCGAATGCGACCCAAGCGGCCGGCTCCCGCAACCGCATCAAACTATCCATCCTTTCAGCGTAACCACAATGACCGTGCGGAGAGGCGAGCTGCACAAACCCGACCTGGATGAACCGGGTCCACGTCGCCCTCCCCACCAGTGGCTGATGGAAGACTGGTGCGGGTGCGGATCGTGATCTTGGCCGGTGGTGTCGGCGGCTCGAAGTTCGTCCTCGGCGTACGCTGCGCCTATCCGACGGCGGAGCTCACAGTGATCGCCAACACGGCTGACGACATCACGCTGCACGGTTTGCGGATCTGTCCTGACCTCGACACGATCATGTACACGCTCGGTGGTGGCGGGGATCCGGTACGCGGTTGGGGGCGTCAAGACGAGAGCTGGCGGGTCATGGAGGAGTTTGCCTCCTACGGCGTCGAGCCGTCCTGGTTCTCCCTTGGCGACCGCGATGTAGGCACCCATCTGGTACGAACCCAGATGCTGAACGCCGGCTACCCGCTCTCTGAGGTGACCGCGGCACTGTGCAGCCGCTGGCTGGCTCATGACCAGCAGCTGAGGTTGCTTCCCATGACCGACGATCGGGTCGAATCCCACGTGACAATTGCGGATCCCGGGGCACCGGAACAGCGACGGGCCGTGCATTTTCAGGAGTACTGGGTGCGGCTTCGCGCCCAACCGGAGGCACTTGCCGTCACCCTGATCGGCATCGAGACGGCACGACCGGCCCCTGGTGTGATCGAGGCGCTCGAGCAAGCCGACCTGATCTTGGTGGCGCCGAGCAATCCCGTCGTCTCCATCGGTCCGATCCTTGCCATGCCAGGTCTGCGGGACGGGCTGCAGCGCGCAGCTGCCCCGGTCGTGGGTTTCGCGGGAATTCTCGGCGGTTCGCCGGTGCTGGGCATGGCTCACCGGCTGCTCCCTGCCATCGGCGTCGATGTCGATGCTGCAGCGGTCGGCCTGCACTACGGTGCTCGCTCGCGCGGCGGCGTTCTAGATGCCTGGGCCATGGATCATGTCGACGCAGCGTCCGCCGAACGGATCAAGCAGGCCGGGTTGCAGGCCGTGGTCACGGATTTGATCATGCGGGACCCGACTGCTACGGCCGCCTTCGTCAGCTATGCGATCAAGTCTGCGCATCCATGATCAGCATCTTCGCGCCTGGCGGGATCGGAGAGGTCGTTGCCGACACTGATCTTGCAACCGCGATACTCGCCGCAGCTGCCGACGACCCATGTGGACCGCTTCAGGATGGCGACATCGTCGTTGTCACATCCAAGATCGTCAGTAAGGCCGAGGGCCGCATCGAGCCGGCCTCACAGCGCGCGGAGCTGATCACTTCGGAGAGCCGCCGCACTGTTGCCCGCCGCGAGGAGACCCGGATCGTCCGCACTCACGGCGGGCTGACGATGGCAGCCGCCGGTGTGGATACGTCGAATGTCTCAGCGGAGTCGATCTTGCTGCTGCCACGTGATCCCGACGCCAGTGCTGCGGCGCTTCGCCAGCAGCTGGTGGCAGCTACCGGGCTTCGGCTAGGCGTGATCATTTCCGACACTGCTGGGCGACCCTGGCGGATGGGACAGACCGATCACGCCATCGGGGTTTCCGGAATTCAAGCCCTGCAGAGCTATGTCGGCGCCAAGGATGCCTACGACAATGAGCTGCAGGTGACAGTCATGGCCGTCGCCGACGAGCTGGCAGCCGCCGCGGACCTGGTGAAGGGCAAGTTGCGCGGCCGTCCCTTTGCCGTCGTACGCGGCCTCGGTTCGCTGGTCGGGGAGGCCGATTCGTCGGCTCGTGAGCTGCTTCGCGATCCCGCGAAGGACATGTTCAGCTTCGGGAGCCAGGAAGCGGTCCTGGCCGCAGTACTCGCCGCCTGTGGGCAGCAGGATCGCTACGAGGAATTCGTCGCGCTCGAGCGCCCGGAGCAAACGTCCCGGCTGCTCGCTGGGACGGCGCTAGGCAAGGAAGCCCAGGATGTGCTGCGCGCCATCATGTCTGTCGACCTGACTAACACCCAGGGTTTCGAGTTAGACTCGCCACTCCTTGAGACGGATCGGTAGGAGTGACCCCGGTGGCGAAAGCCAAGAGTGACGAGAAAGCTACCCCTAAGAGCGGGGCGGCAACAAAGACCCCATCCTCGCCACAGAGCCGCCGCGACAAACTGGCCTCCCTCGAGGCCACGCGGAAGAAGGAACAACGCAACCGAACCATCCGGCTGCTTGTCATCTGCTTCGTGCTCGCCATGGCACTGTTGGCGTATCCGATCTATCTCTTCATCGATGACTATCGCGCCCGGACAGCGAGCATCGCCGACATCGGCAGTAGCGTTGCCGACGCCGGTTGCGACCCGATAGTCGAGGACGAGGCCACCGGCAACCAAGATCACGTTCCGGACGGCACCAAGGTGACCTACGCCCAGACACCACCTGACTCAGGTAGTCACTACGCCAGCCCTGCCCCGTTCACCAAGCACTTCTATGCCGAAGCGGATCGACCTGCGGTGGAGACGCTGGTGCACAATCTGGAGCACGGCTACACGGTCATCTGGTATCGCACCGACGCTCCCGACAAGGAGGTCGACAACCTGCAACGGATCGCCAAGACCTTCGGCAGCGAGGAATACGACCCGGCAGACAAGTTCATTGCGGCACCCTGGTCCGACGCCGATGGGCCCGGCTTCCCAGCCGGGAAAAACGTCGTGTTCGCACGTTGGACCGCTGACCCGAACGACCCCGGCGACGTCACGAAGCAAAGAGGCGTCCGCCAGGCTTGCAGCAGCGTCAGCGGCGCCGCCATCCAGGAGTTCATGGCCAAGTACCCGGTCGCCAACTCCCCGGAGCCGAGCGGCGCCTAACGCCCAGAGGGATTACGCGTAGCTGCGGCCGAGTTGAGCGGTGACCTCGGCGACCAGTTCCTTGATCCGTTCAGCCTCTGTGATGGGGCAAACCAGCGTGATCTGCGGGGTTTGCACGATCACTGTGTCAGAGAGCCCGACCACCGCGACCAGCCGGCCGTCCTCAGCATTGTTGATCACCAGATTGTCCCGAGCGTCGACCAGCACAGCGGTGCCATGGGTTGCGTTCCCTTGCTCGTCGCGAGGCAGCTGTTCGCCGAGTGCTGCGAAGCCGCCGACATCGTGCCAGGTGATGGGCAGCCGCACTGCGACGACTCGGGCACTCCCTTCGCCGCGCGACACCGGCTCCATTACGGCATAGTCGACACTGATCTTGAGTAGCTCCGGGTAGATCTCCGCGAGGCGATAGGGTGCGGCCGCCAGCTCCACCACCGCATCGTGAGTTTTTGGCTGCAGCAGTCGGAGCTGATCAAGCAATGTCCGAGCGCGCCAGACGAACATTCCAGAGTTCCACCAGTACTCACCGGAAGCCAGATACTCCTCAGCAGTCGGCCGATCCGGCTTCTCTTTGAACTCAAGGACCGAGAAAACGTCTGGATGACCAGGGATCGTCTCGCCCCGCCGCAAGTAGCCATAGCCGGTGTGCGGAGCCGTCGGCACCACGCCGAACGTCACCAGGAATTCTTCCGCGCTCTCGGCCACCTCGAAACCTTCGAGCAGTGCGCGCTGGAACACCGGAATCGGATGCATGATGTGGTCTGCGGTGACGACCGCGACGACCGCGTCGGGGTCACGAGCGGCCAGAACTGCCGCAGGCCAGGACACCGCGTTCAGTGAGTCACGGCCCTCCGGCTCGCCGAGGATGTTCGCTGGTTTGAGTTCGGGTAGCTCGGCGGCGACGACATCCGCGTAATCGGCACCCGTGCAGACCAGGACCTGGTCGGGCGGGACGACGCCTTCCAAGCGGTCGTACGCGATCCTGAGCAAGCTCTTGCCGCCGACCACGCGCAACAGCTGTTTCGGCATGTCTTGCCGGGACAGCGGCCACAGCCGCTTGCCTGATCCACCGGCCATGATCAGCACGTAACGCATGCGGAAAGGGTAGCGGCGTCCGGAGGGGAGCGCTGGCGCGTGCGTGCACTTACGCTGGCGCCATGACTGCACTCGTCGCCGAGCGACTGCGGCGGCGCGTCCGGAGCAACGGATCTGCGCCGCTGTTCACTTTCTACGATTTGGACTCAGGTGCGCGCACCGAACTCTCGGCGACGAGCTTGAGCAACTGGGTGGACAAGACCTCTAACTTGCTGGAGGACGAGGTCGGTGCCGAAGAGGGTGACGTGATCAGCATTCCGCTTGCCGTGGAGGCTCCCGGCCACTGGCTTACAGCGGTGTGGCAGCTGGCTTGCTGGCAGGTGGGCCTGGTTGTTGACCTCAGCAAACCGACTCAGCCAGCAGCAGTGGTTACAGGGCGCAGCTGGCAGAGTCACTCGGGAGGTGACATTTTCGCCTGCGCGCTACATCCGCTGGGCTTTGGCTTCGGTGAGCCGCTGCCGGACGGCGTCCACGACTACGCGATCGAGGTGCGCAGGCATGCGGACAGCTACGTCGGCTATCCACCCGAGCCCGATGCGGTTGCCTGGGTGGACAGCGAGCGCACCCTGACTCAAGCAGACCTGGTCAACGTCGATGGTCCCCCGGCCCGTCGCCTGGTCCGAGCTGGCGATCCGTGGACCACCTGCCATGACGGTGTGCTGACCGCACTGGTCACCGAAGGATCAGCGGTCGTCGTAGTCGGTGGGGACGCCGACCAGTTCGTCCGGATCGCCGCCAGCGAGCGCGTTGGCTGATCATCGTCTCGGCGCCGATTTGAAGCCGGCTTTATGCCGCCCTGGCGAAGATCGGCGGCAGAACGAACAACATGCTGAGCGACCACGTGATGTGAGTGAGGATGGGCGCCAGTATGCCGCCAGATGCTCGGCGCTGCAGCGCCACGACTGTGCCGAGGACAACGGCCACGAAGACCAGCACCGGATTGCCACCCGCAATGGTTGCCAATGCATAGAGAACCGTGGAAATCAACACCGGGTGCCATGCGCCAATGGCAGCGAAGAGAGCACCACGAAAGAAGAATTCCTCAGCGATGCCGTTGACGAGTGTGATCATGAAAATGATCCAGAGATTTCCCAGTCGGGCGTAGCCGAGCACGTCCTCAGCGAGCCTGGCAAACGTGGGAATCGTGCGAACAATGAGGGCGCCGAGCACGAAGAGTGCTGCCAACAACAGCCCCACCACAATGGGTGTGACGATCGGACGCCGTAATGTGCCACGGAGCAAGATGTGGCCCAGGTGCAGCGGGCCGGACAGCAGACTGCCGAGCATCCACGTTGCCGCCAGACCGAAGGTCAGCGGGTAAAAGGCCGGATCTCCCTGCCGTACCGAGAACGAAAGACCCAGCAGAGTGGCGCCAACGGCGAGCGTGATCGCAACGACGATCCGACGGCGCAGGAACGCGGCATCGGACTGCCGGTGGTCTCGTTCCACCTTGTCGATCAACACCGGACGGACGACGCCAGTCGCTCGCTTGATCATCCGCCTCATTGGGCTGTCGTCCGCGACTTCGCCTGGGCGGCGGCCCGCTGCCGGAATGCCTCTCGAACCGCATCGTCATAGTTCATGGGCGTCGCCGGAATGATGCGGTCGATGGAGTGGTCGGTCACCACCACCTCGCTGCTCATCGAGTCCACGAGGTTGCGGGCTGCCGTGGTGTTGACATCTGTGACAAGTGACAGCCAATAGGAGGACAGCCGAGGAGTCAGCAGTGGTACGGCAATCATGGGCAGTGGGCGGTGATGGTGCAGCCGAGCTACCCGCCGCATCATCTCCGCGTAGGTCAGCACTTCGGGTCCACCGATCTCGAAGACCCGTCCCTTCACTGTTTCCGGCTCCAGCACCCCGACCAGGTAGCCAATAACGTCGGCCAACGCGATCGGCTGTGTTCGAGTCGTCGCCCATTTGGGAACAACCATGGCAGGGAGATGAGCGACGAGCTGCCGGGTGATCTCCCAGGAAATGCTGCCGTGTCCAATGACGATTGCCGCCCGCAGCACGGTAACCGGGACGCCCGAGGTCCCCAGCAGATGCTCAACTTCTCGCCTTGATTTCAAGTGGGCCGACAAGTTCGCGCCTTCCTGGCCAAGACCACCGAGATAGATCAACCGCTCGAGACCAGCGTCTGCGGCTGCCACTCCAAATGACCGTGCGGCAGCCGCGTCCCTCTCGACGAAGTCGTGCCGTGCCAGCGAATGAACCAGGTAATAGGCAGCGTCGACATCAGCCAGTGCTGACCGGAGACTGGAGGGTTCGTTGACGTCTCCGAAAATCGGCTTGCCGGCGCCGGTGTAGGCATCAGGATGTCGAGTCATGGCGAAGACCGAGTGCCCCCGCATTTCCAGCGCCTCGCTCAGATGAGAACCGACAAAGCCGGAGGCACCGGTAACGAGCACCTGCTTCGCCATTCAGCCTCCTCACCCAACTTCCGTGCCGTCACTCAATCAGTATTCGCGCACGATCCGCAGCACGGTTGCAAGCCAGAGGCAGGAATGCGATCGATTTCATCCCGGCGTCTGGGGCGAAATAGCTCACACGTTCGAAGAGTGTCAGTGCTGGCTGAGAGCATGAGCTTCATGACGGGGGACGACCAAGACGAAAGTTCTGCGCTCAGCGATGCCGTGAAGGACGCCAGGCGTGAGGCGGCGGCTGCAGTGGCTCGGCTGGCGGAAGCGGCGATGCGGTACGCCGATGCTCGGATTGCTGAAGCGACCGCTGACGGTGCTGATTTCAGTCCGGGGCGATGCAAGCGTCCCAGGCCGGGCGAGTTTGTTGCGGATGAGTTGGCGCTGATGCTGCGCGACCAGCCCTATCAGGTGCGGTGCCTGCTAGCTCGGTCGCGCCGGATGGCCGCAGACCTGCCGACCGTATGGGAGGCCTTCCGGCGCGGCAATGTGGATGCTGAGCAGGTTCGGGTGATTGATCGTGTGGCGCGCCGAGTCACCGCGCCACACACCCTGGCCGCCATCGACGAACAGGCTGTCGAAGCAGCACAGACCAAATCGCCGAAGCAGCTCGGAGTGTGGTTGCTGCGGCTGGTGGTCCAACTGGAGCCTCTCGCATTTGAGCAACGGCACCGCCGCGCCCTTGCGGAACGCCGGGTGACGGTAGTGCAGGGCGTCGATGGCATGGGCTATGTCACCGGAGAGGTCTCAGCAGCTGACGCCGCCGCAATCGATGGCATGCTCGCCGCGACTGCACGCAGCCTCGGCGCCGACGATCTGCGAACCGAACAGCAACGCCGCTCCGACCTATTCGCCGATCTGCTTCTTGGCCGGCTCCGCCTCGACGAGCCTGATCAGGACCAAGAGCAGAGCGCGGACGGCGACTGGCTGGAGGTCGAGAACATTGACCCTGAGACTGGCGAATTGCTTGGCACTCAACTGCAACGCATCGACGGGGATGGTGAGTCGCTCGGCGAACCTGCCGATGCAACATCGCAGATGCTTCCAGGTCCCACACCGCGGCTTTTGAGGCGTCCCCGAAGACAGCGGATAGGAGTAGTCGTGCCACTCGCCAGCCTGCTAGGCGCCACCGACGCACCGGCCGAGTTGGCTGATCGGTCTGGGCTCCTACCTGCAACGCTGCTTCGCGAACATATCGCTGACGCCCTCGATCCGAACAGTCGCGATGAGGTGTTGTTTACCCGGCTCCTTACCGACAATGGCGGTCGGCTGCTCGACACCACCGAGCTCGGCCGCTATCCCTCAGCTCGGCTGGCCCAGGCGATCAGGATTCGCGCCGGCACCTGTCAGTTCCCAACCTGCACCGTCCCCGCCGATCGCTGCGACCTTGATCATCATGAGCCGGTTCCGCGGGGCGCGACCTCCGGATCGAACCTCGATCCGTTCTGCCGAAGGCACCACCGGGGCAAAACGTTCGCTTGGCTTGCCAGCGTGCGAGACGACTACGGCGTGGACTGGACCATGCCGGACGCCGAACATTACCGATGCGTAGCAGAGCCGCTGCCAACAGGACTGGCAGCCTGAACTGCGGCGAGGCCGATCAGTGGCGAATGTTTCGACGACCTTGGTGGTGGATCAAACCTCTTCAACGGAGGCTTCAGCTGCCGCGCGCTTCGTGTTGACCCTCAGACGTTCTGTGGGAAGCCCAAGTTGAGACCACCGTGGCTGGGATCCAGCCAGCGTGTAGTGATCAC
>DASRJV010000084.1:0-11237 GCA_035649295.1 Propionibacteriaceae bacterium | reverse complement strand
AGCACCAGATTGGTCCCCTCCGGCAACGACACCTGCTGAAGGGCCTTGCAGGCGGCGACGGTCACCGACGGTGGCAGCGCAAAATACAGGGCAGGCGGCGATGGGCACGAATCGATCAGCGAGCGCAGGTCATCCGCACTCGTGACGTCGGCTTTCTGGTATCGCGTCGTGTCCAGCACACTCTGCTGCGCCTCATCGGAGACTTTTGCGTCTGAGAATGACGTCCGAATCCGTTCCTGCCAGGCATTTTCGTCCCAGTCCTCGGTGCCGGCGCCCACCAATACGACGCTGCGGCGCTCCTCTTCACGGTCCAGTAATTGGCCGAATGCCGGCAACAGCAACCGTCCGGACAAATCTCCGCTGGCGCCCAGCAGCAGCAAGCTTCCGATCGAACCAGTCATGCGCGCCCCCTCCGGGTCCTCGTGACGCCGCTACGGCTAGGCAGACGAGGTGTCGGCTGAGGCGTACCCGCTCCGGAGTTTCAACAAACCGAGCAGCTCAGCCCGGGGGAGGGCAGCTCGGGTAGAAAAGCCTCTGGAGACGTGTCAGCGCCTCAGTGGGACCTAACCCGCTGAGACGCTGGACACGTAGTGTTGAGCTGCTCGCGCATCGCGCTTGGGATTCCCGACGCTCGCAGCTCGGGGAATCATTCAGCCCTTGGCGAGTAGGGCATCCAGCTTTTCGTAACCCTCGTAGACACCGACCTCCATGCCGCTGGCCATGATTCCGTTGCGGGCCTCGAGGTTCTCGACCACTGAGAGGCCGATTGTTCTGGTCCGGCCGTCTCCGAGGTCTTCGAATGTCATGGTCTCCAAGCTGACGCCGTCGGGCATGCCCTCCCAGGTGAAGGTCTGGACCAGCCTCTCGTTCGGTCGCACCTCATGGAAGGACCCATAGAAGGCGGCCACCTCCTCGCCGTCCTGCAACGCCGCATAGCGGTAGCTGCCTCCGGTGCGAGCGTTCCACTCCTCGATCCTCATCTCGGTGCTCTTCGGGCCGAGCCACTTGGCGACCAGCTCCGGCTCGATCCAAGCCCTGAAGACCTTGTCGGGCGGTGCGTCGAAGTCTCGGATGATGCGGATTGTCGGCAGGTTCGGATCAGCCTCGATCGTCGTCTCCCGTGTCGTGGTCTGATGCGTAGCGTTCGTGCTCATGATGCTGCTCCTTTGTTGATGATGGGTTTACTCTTCTCCGCACTGCGAGCGCCGGTCGCGCGAGCAGTGCCAAAGCCGTCGTCGTCCATAGAGGCGAGTACGGCGTCGAGTCGGCGATATCGCTCCTCGGCTTGTCGCCGGTATCGCTCGATCCAGGCGGTCATGAGGTCGAAGACTTCGGCCTCGAGGTGTCGTGGCCGGCGTTGCGCATCCTGGCTGCGGGTCACCAGGCCTGCGTCCTCGAGCACCTTGAGGTGCTTGGACACGGCCTGAATCGACACGTTGTAGGGGGCCGCCAGCTGGCCAACCGTGGCGTCCCCGACAGAGAGCCGAGCCACAATGTCACGCCGAGTCGGGTCGGCCAATGCGGCGAAGACTCGTGAGAGTCGATCATCGCTCATGGCCACCTCCTTGCCTCGCTTATTCAACCGGTTGGTTGAGAAAACACTAACTGCTGGACCCACCCGTTGTCAACCGATCGGTTGAATAAATGTCGGTTTGTCTGCGGCGAGCAGATCGGCGGCGATACATTGTCGGGCTAAGCACCTGGCTCGGGTCCGCGACCGGCGCTAGGGTCTGATCGAGCACTGGAGTGAGGCAATGGCGGAACATCAAGCAGAACGCCGGATCCTGGTCGGGGTCACCTATGGCCAATCCGACGCTGTGCTGCGCCATGCCGCCCGCTTCGCGCGCACCTTCGATGCCGGGCTGGTCTGCGCCCACGTCGATCCCGGGCGATACGTGGTGGAGGAGCTGCCAGATGGCTCGGTGGCCTCGCTGCCTTTGGATCCGGACCTGCCGGAGCTGAAGGACACCGACTTCGATCAAGGGCTGGTGGCCCAGGTTCGCGCCGCCGTCGCCGACGACTCCATTGAGTTGTCGTTTCGCGAGCTGGCCGGTGATGTCGCGTACGCGCTCACTCGACTGGCCGACATACTCGATGTCGAGATGATCATCGTCGGCAGCCGTCGAGGTGGCGTACGGGCCGGGCTGAAACAGTTCCTCACCGGGTCTGTCGCCGCCCACCTGGCTCATCGTCAGCCGCGGCCGGTAGTAGTCATTCCGGTAGCCCCGGTCGCCGAAGGCAAGCCGCTGCCCTGGGAGGAGTGAGCACGATGGCGATCGTCGGGGAAGCGCCGCGCAGGCCTTCGGTCATCGGTTACGTGCTGGGTGGTCTGGCGCTGGCGGCGCTGCTTGCAATGTCGATCTGGTTCATTGCAACCGGTCTGATGGCTCCGCTGTGGGCCGTCATCGGTTTCATTGCGGTTTGGCTGATCCTGGTCGTGCTTGGTTGTGTATGGATCCGCCGGCACCCGTGGCGCGTCGTGCTGCTGCCGGTCATTGCTGCGGTCATCTTGTTCGGCGGCCTGCGCGCGGGTGCCACGCTGCTCGGCTGGGCGCCCTGACCCAAGCGCTGCTTGCGCTCCCACATCTGGGGTGCGCGATGATGTTGGCATGGCTACCGGCTCTACGACGGTCGAGGGTTACAGATCGTGACGGATCGATCCCTCGCCTGAGCGGAGTTGACCATTGCCTCACGTGCTCCGGTGGCTTGTCGGCCTCGCCACCTCACTGATCGGCAATCACATTTACCTGGTCACCCTCGCCTGGGTCGCTGTACAAACGACGACGCCGGCCAACGTCGGCTTGATCCTGGTGGCGGGTGCCATCCCGCAGGCCGCGCTATTGCTTGTCGGAGGGGTTTTCGTCGATCGAATCGGGCCGAAGCTGACCATCATCGTCTCAGATGTGCTGCGCACTTTGATCATGGTCGTCTTCGCCATCGTCGTCGCCGGTGGTGAGGTCAAGCCGCTGCTGCTCGGTCTGCTCGCGGTGATGTTCGGGGTGGTCGACGGCTTCTTCCTGCCCGCCATCAACAGTGCCCCTCGGTACCTGGTCCGGCGGGATTCGATCACTCGCGTCGTCGCAGCGAAGACGATCGTGGCGCGTGGCGCCGAGTTCGCCGGCGCACCACTGGGCAGCTGGCTGCTCGTCGTTGCCAGCGCGGCGGCTGCGTTCTGGGTGAACGCCTGGTTGTTCGCGGTTTCGGTCGTGCTGCTGGCCATGACGCGCATGGCCCTCCCCGAAGAGGATGCTCCAGGCCGGGACGTTCCCGACGCTGAACCGAGCTCGGGGATGTCGGTGTGGGCCGACTTGAGAGCCGGGATCCGGTTGATCCGCGGCTACCGGACTCTGGCGACGTTACTGATCGTCGTATTCGTCGCAGAATTGGGGTTCTCCGGGCCGATGATCGCCGGGGTGCCGCTGCTGGCCAATGAGACCGGCTGGGGCGTTCGAACCGTCGGTTGGGTTCTTGGCGGTTTCGGTCTTGGTGCGGCCGCGGGGGCGGGATTCTTGCTGTGGCGCAAGACCGTCCACCACACCGGATTCGTGGCGCTTGCTGGCTTGACGGCTATGGGACTCAGCGTCGTAGGGCTGGGTTTGCTGCCGACGTTGGGGCTACCTCTGTCCGCATCGTTCGTTGCCGCAGGACTTCTCGGCCTTACCTCTGGTCTGGGCGCCGGCTTCTACGGCACGCTGGTCACCTCCGCTGTGTTGCAGCTGGCTCCGACCGGTCAGATCGGCCGGGTCATGAGTGCCCTGTCCTTCTCCAGCATGGCCGCGGTCCCCGTCACCTATGCACTCACCGGGCTGCTGACCGACGTCTCAAATGCCAGAGTCCCATTTCTGATTGGAGGGCTCTTGATCCTGCTTGTCGCGGCTCTCGCCTTTGCGAACCCGGAACT
Organism: Propionibacteriaceae bacterium; assembly: GCA_035649295.1. GTDB lineage: Bacteria > Actinomycetota > Actinomycetes > Propionibacteriales > Propionibacteriaceae > Microlunatus. Next base: position 7,336 of record DASRJV010000084.1, on the reverse strand, counting down.
ACGTCAGCTGACCATAGATCGCACTTCCCGAGCGGTCGCGCGACGCTAGCTGTTTCGGTCTGCAGCACGCGGGTACCTCCAGAGCTGGAAAGGAGGTCCTGCCCATGAACCGGGGAATTATCGGAACCATCATCGGTGTCCTCGTGATCATCATTCTGGTGATCGTGATTCTTCAGCTCACCTGAGCGCAGAACCCGGGGCCGGCAAGGCGCGCAAGTGGCTGCCCGCCCTGGCCCGCCTTCCCAACGCTCGCTCGCACCCCGAGTGCCGCCCAATCAGCCCTGTGCTTCCCGGCGCTCGGGGTGCTGTGCGGCCAGGTACTGATATGTCGACGTCAGATCCTGACTGCTGAGTCCAGCTCGATCCAACAGCTCAAAGAGTTCCCGTACGTTGCCAAGCAGCCGTGCTGAAGTGCCGGTCCGCCATGCTTGTTGAGTCGCGACTTCCAGTGGCGCCAGCGCGGCCCCCGCGGGTAGATCCGGCTCGAAGTCCCGATTGAGCAGTTTGCCTCGCGCTGCTCCGAGTACTCGGCTCCCTGCCAGCGAGAGTTCCCAACTTTGCAGCACTCGAGAGAGGTCAAGGCCGGCGCGTTCGGCGATGACCGCCGCCTCGCTGAGCGCCGCGGCGGTGGCCGCTATGACGTATTGCTCACAAGCGTTCGCAATCTGGGCGCTGCCCACACCACCGACGCGTACGCAGGTTCCCAGCAACTCCAACACGGGCAATGAGTCTCGATAGAGGCCGGGTGTCGCGCCGACCACGATGGACAGTTCACCGCGGGCGGCGGCTGCCGGCGTTCCGCTCAGCGGGGCATCGACGAGCCTGAGCAGACCGGCCGTTTTCTCGACCAGTTCGCTCGCCAGACTGCGGAGGTCATCTGGAGTGGAGATCGCACCGACAGCGAGGATGGTCGGACTGTGCACCCCGGCCTGGAGCCCGCTCGGTCCGCTCAAGTCGGCCTCGAGATCTTCCAATTTTTGCAGCACCACGAGGACGTATTCACTGCGCGCTGCGAGATCTGCTGCGCTTGCAGCCCGATGTGCTCCCAGCCGCTGGAGCTGAGTGAGGAGGTCAGGATTCCGGCCGTACGTCGAGATGTGAGTTGCTTCCGGCAGCGCGCGCAAGAGCCGCCGCAAGACCGGCTCGGCCAGGAATCCCTGCCCAAGCACGCCGACTGAGCGCGGATAGGTTCGGTCGCGCGCTCTCCCCGTCGGCACGCTTGTCACTCTATCGAAGAGGCCTTCTCGTGGACCCCTGCTGCGCGCCGCGGTCAGTGCAGATCGACCTCATTGCCGCCGCGATTGAGCACGACCTGTACAAGCCGGCGCAACTCAGGTGTGAGGTCCTGCTCCGGCACCGTAAGACGCCAATCGCCGTATTCAACGGTGTAGACGAACCGATCAGGAGCCGGTCGAGTGGACGTGATGCGCTGCATGCCGACACGCATCAGTAGATGTCGGACCTCCGGGCCTTCGGGATCGGCATTGAGGTCCAACTGCCCGACCTTCATAGTGCCGGCAAAGCCACCACTGCGGCACACGGCAACGGTCGCTGGCTGGTCGCTCGATCCCGCGGGTCCGCCGAGGCCGGGGCCGGTTGCCTGGTATGCGGTGAGATCAACGCCCGTATCGAGTAGACCGACTTGGACCCACGCGGCCTCAACCTTCTCGGCGACCGACGCGTCGTTCGGGAAGAGGCGCCCCGCAGAGGTGACCGTAGCCTGCGCAAACGACTCGAAGCCGGCTTGCGCACTCAACTGGCCGTTGACCATGGTGTCGTACCAAACCTGGCCGGGCTTCTCCCAGCTATATCCACCGATGTCCAGCGCGGCGAGGGCAAAGGCACGGTTGGGAATTCCTGAGTTGATGTGTACGCCACCGCTATCGGCGTCAGTTTCGACATAGTCCGCCATAGAACCGACCTGCAAATCCCGGCCAATTTGAGGATCGTCGTACGCCGTTCCCGGCTCCAGCATCGATCGCAGCGCCTTTGCATTGATGCCAGGCATGAAAAGTTCCGCAGCGATTAACCAGTCAGCTTCGGCAGCAGTTTGGCCGAGCATGCGCTGTTTGGCCATTGAGGCAAAGACATCGCTGATGCTCTCGTTCAGGGCACCCGGCTGATCCTGATAAGCCAATCCGACGGTGAACTGCGTAACACCGTGCGTGAACTCGTGAGCCATTACATCCATTGGCTTAGTGAAGCGTTCAAAGATCTGGCCATCTCCGTCGCCAAAGACCAGCTGAGTCCCATCCCAGAACGCGTTGTCGTAATCCCGCCCATAGTGGACCGTGATCGACACCGTGCCGCCCCGACCGTCAATCGATTGCCGCCCGAACTGGCCGTCGAACAAATTCCAAACCTCCCCGGACGAGTCGAAAGCCTCATCGACGGCCGGATCACCAACCGGCGGATCGCCGTCGCTTCGAACGGCCTCTCCAGGCAGCGACTCGGTGTTGTTGGCGGTGTGGACTACCCGCGTTTTGGTGCTGGGCAGGGGTGGAGCGGCCATTTGACCCGGTGGCGACTCACGTCGGGCACGTAAGCGGTCATCGACCTGCAATGTCTGGCTCCCGGAGGTGGAGGCATGACGAGTGCCGGCGCGCAAGGCGATGCGCTGCAGCAGATACGGGGGGACGAAGGTGCAGATCATCACGGCTCCTTGACTGAATCCGCTGCGACCGCCTGCAGCATGCTCACAGGCAGGTTACATTCGGTTATACGGACTATCGGGGGAAGAATTTTGAGCAAGGTTCTTGACGGCATGCCGTCGTACGTTTCAGGCTGACTCTCGGGAATGGGCCATGTCGCTCAGGCGCTAAGTCTGTTCCGTGGGTCGATTGACGGCGCGCAATCGGTGACGGCCACCATGCGAATGGGGCGATTCTGTGGCCACGGGGGCCATGGACCGATGATGTGCGTGCGTGAGTCGCACCCACAAGCGTACGCGTTTAAGAGTGCGCATAGCACCTGACGCGATTTTGGCATGTCCACTTTAGGACATGTCCTCTTCCTGCTGCCCTTTTTGCGTGACTTCGCACATAGCGCCTGCATAGCGTCCTTCTTGACATTGGTCGAGAGAGTCGCCGCCGAAGAACCGGTCCGGCGAGACAGCAAGAAGGGAAAGCTCATGCAGTCCTTAACCCATCGCGGTCACACCTTAGGTCGGGGTCACACGCTTCGGGGTCATACACTTCGCGGACACACGCTTCGGGGTCACACTTTGCGCGGACACACGCTTCGCGGGCACACCCTCTGATAGTTGACGGCCAGATAGACGGCGGCGCTGAATAGCGCCGCCGCTTGGCTTTTCGCACTGGCTTGGGGTGCGTGCCTGTTGCTAGCTGATCTTGGCCGAAAACCGGCCCACGCCGCTATGGCTGCCATCCCTGGCGCATCGCGCCATATCTGACGGTGAAATCCGCGCCACGACATATCGCGTCGACAGGGTAGTGAAATCGGGTGGAAAGTCCGATAGTGTTTGCATTGAGCAAAGCGAGCACCAGATCTTCCGAAAGGAAGCCGGGATACCTGACGTTCCCGGTGGTTGGGCCGCGAGTGAGCGTGGCTTAACCAGCACAGCCCGTGTGGAACTTTTCCCCGAGGTTCCGCCCGGAGTTCCTCCCCCTGGGCGACGCCCGCGGTTCTCCTAAGGACCGCGGGCGTGGCTTTGGGTATCAGGGCTCCCGGCTCGCAGCCGTCAAAGAGCCGACAATGCCTGGCCCGCGCGCGCACTATCGCCGCGCAAGCCGTCCGACCGTACCAGTGCGGCACCTAGCTGCAAGCGGGTTGAAACCCCCAATTCGTCCATCAGCTCGGAGATCCATCGCCGTACCGAGCGCACGTTGATGTTGAGCGTATTGGCGATCGCCGAGTCGGTGGAGCCGGTCATCAACATGGAGATCAACATCTGGCGACGGGGATCGGTTTCGCTGTTGACGGAGGTCATGATCGGCACGGCGGCATCCCACACCGCCTCGAAGAGCCACTGCAAGGCCTCGACAAGAAGCGCATGCCGCACGATGGATGCACGAAGCTCATGACCTGGGCTGTACGAGCGCATGGAAGGGATGAGCGCGATATGGGAGTCGACCAAGATCAGCTTCATCGGAACGGGCGAGGTGCGGGACTGCTCGCCCTTGTTGGCAAACAGGCCGAGCTCGGTCAGGCGATCAGGATCGAAACCAGGGTGGTAGACCACCCGCAAGGTCACGTTGCGCTCCAGGGCCTGCCATTCAGGTTCCACACTCAGCGCTTCCTCGGTGATGTTGAGCCGTGCCTGCGCGTACGGAGGCTTGTCAAAGGCGCAGATCTCGCGGCGTGCGGAATCCAGCAGCTCGCGATGAGCGGCGACGATGGACTCTCGCCCGACGAGAATTTTGACGTCGTCGACCTGGTTCGCGCCGGCGGCAAGCAAGTGGCTGTGCAAGGACTCGGCCGCCACGCTTGCCCGCTCGATTTCGGACAGGCGTTGCGCCTTGAGCTGATTGACCACATCGAGCAGGGGTAATGCCCGCCAGTGCCCGAGCGAGGAATCCGTGGCTAGCCCGAGCTTCCTCAACTCCTCGAGGGTTTCCGCCACCTGCTCCGTCGTTGACGACGTGAGGCGCGCCAACTCCGCTATCGACGCCGACGGCAAAGGCCCAAGCGCGACGTAGACAGCCTCCGCTTCGGCACTGACGCCTAGCGGCTGAAGCATTCCTTCCCTCCAGCGCAAGGTTCCGACAGGAGCCACCGGCGCCCGACCGTTGAGATTCGGGAGCCGATACGCTGAGCCAACGGCACAGCGACCCCGCTCGCTGCACGATCGTCTCACAACGCTCCAAAGGAGAGTTTCCAACGATGGCTGAACTTGCTCAAATCGGCGTCACGGGCCTCGCAGTCATGGGCCGCAATCTCGCCCGAAACTTCGCTCGGCATGGCCACAGTGTTGCGATCCACAATCGCAGCTATGCCAAGACTGAGTCGCTGCTGGCTGAGGCGGGCTCAGAGGGAACGTTCATCGCATCAGAATCCATGGCGGATTTCGTCGCCTCGCTGGAACGACCGCGCCGGGTACTGATCATGGTCAAGGCCGGCGCGGGGACTGACGCGGTGATCGATGAGCTGACTCCGTTGCTGGAGGATGGCGACATTGTGATCGATGCCGGGAACGCACACTTCCCCGACACGATCCGGCGTGAGGCGAAGTTGTCTGGAATGGGCCTGCACTTCGTCGGCACCGGCGTGTCAGGCGGAGAAGAGGGCGCGCTCAACGGCCCGTCAATCATGCCCGGCGGCTCGCGCGAATCGTACGAGTCACTAGGTCCTCTGCTGGAGAGCATTTCCGCCAAGGTCGATGGCGTGCCGTGCTGCACGTACGTGGGGCCCAACGGCGCAGGTCACTTCGTCAAGATGGTTCACAACGGCATCGAGTACGCCGACATGCAGTTGATCGCCGAGGCGTACGACTTGATCAGGCAGGGTACTGGCGCATCAGCTCCTGAGATCAGCGAGATCTTCCAGACCTGGAACGAAGGTGATCTGGAGTCGTTCTTGATCGAGATCACGGCCGACGTGCTCGGGCACACCGACGCCGAGACCGGCAGGCCGTTCGTTGACATCGTGCTGGATCGGGCCGAACAGAAAGGCACCGGCCGCTGGACCGTGCAGAACGCTCTTGATCTTGGTGTGCCGATCACCGGGATTGCGGAGGCCACTATGGCCCGCGCGCTGTCAGGATCAGTGCCGCAACGAGAGACGGCCCAGGCCAAGCTTCCCGGTGGGACGGATGAGTGGAGCACGGGAGATCGAGATCAATTTGTCGAGGATGTGCGACAAGCTCTCTACGCCTCCAAGGTGGTCGCCTATTCCCAGGGATTCGACCAGATCGCGGCCGCGAGTGCCGAGTACGACTGGAACATCGACCGCGGTGCCATGGCCAGGATCTGGCGCGGCGGCTGCATCATCAGGGCACGTTTCCTGAATCGGATCACCGAGGCGTACGAGCGCAATCCCGACTTGGCGCTGCTGCTTGCCGACGATTACTTCACCGAAGCCGTGAGTAACAGCCTGGCTGCCTGGCGACGAGTAGTGGCTGGGGCCGCCCAGAACGGCATTCCGACGCCGGCTTTCTCCTCCTCGCTGGCCTACTACGACGGCATTCGCGCCGAGCGGCTGCCGGCCGCTCTGATCCAGGCGCAACGCGACTTCTTTGGTGCGCATACCTACCAGCGCGTCGACAAGGAAGGCACCTTCCATACCGAGTGGAGCGGCGATCGCACCGAGTCCGCCGTTTAGCGAGGCGCCGGTACTTGAGCCGACCTAGGAGCCGATGATCGACCCGCGCGCTCGGCTTGCCGCCACGATCGGTCCCGTTCGCCAAGCCGCCTCACTGCTGCGCAACCGGCTGGCGGGTCCCGCATTTGCCGGCCGAGCGCGCGAGCGCGGTGCGGTCCCCGATTCGGCCGTGGCAGTGTTCTTCGCGACCGGGCCGGAGAACTTCTACCAGTTCGAGCAATGGCGGTTGCCGTTGGAACATCTGGCGCTGCAGCGTCCGGTGTTCGTGATCGTTGACCGCCCGGACACCGGCGATCTGGTGCTGCAAGGCAGCAGCCTCCCGCTCGCCTTTTCGCGGGGCAGCCGTGCGCTGGAAGAGCTGGTCACTGATCGAGACGTCCGGGTTGTGCTTTATCTCAATCAGATCGAAGCGAACTTCCGCATGTTGCGATTCCCCAGCCCCGTGCACATCCAGATTGGGCACGGCGAAAGCGACAAGGGCGGAAGTATCTCCAACCAACACAAGGCATACGACCTGACCTTCGTCGGCGGCGACGCGGGTCGTGATCGTCTCGATCGCGCGCTGCGCGGATTCGACGCCACCGAGCGGACACTGGCAGTCGGCCGGCCACAGCTTGACTACAGCTATCCGGGCGCCCCGCCTTGGCCCCGCGAGTCCGGCCTGCGGGTGTGGTACGCGCCCACCTGGGAGGGTGATCGGCCGAGCATTGCGTACGGGTCGCTGGCCAGTCACGGCGTGGCGATCATCGAAGCTCTGCTCGCTGACCCGTCGATCCGCATCATCTACCGCCCGCATGCCAGAACCGGGTATGCCTCCCCTGAGCATCGCGATGCTGATCGAACTGTCCGCGGCCTGCTCGCCAAGGCCGGCAATCGGCACCTTGTTGATCGCGAGAGTTATGGCTGGCAGTGGGATTTCGCCGATGCCTGCATCACCGATATCTCAGCGGTTGCTTATGACTGGCTGGCAACCGGCAAGCCGCTGGTGATCACCGAGGCGTCGCCAAGCGCCTACCGCCCGGCCTCACCGCTGCTGGATGCGCTGCCGCTGCTGGGT
>DASRJV010000083.1:0-2500 GCA_035649295.1 Propionibacteriaceae bacterium | reverse complement strand
TGCTCGGATCACGATGAGCCGCTGACGCGGCGTTTGAGTCGCCCATCGGTGGGAACTCTGCAAGGGGGAACGGTTCACGACAGGAGACGAAAGAGGAGTGATATGGCAGCAGTTCCGTCGCTGGTGATGAACAACGGCCTGGAGATCCCGCAGCTGGGGTTCGGGGTGTTCCTGGTCCCGCCGGAGGAAACCAAGCAAGCCGTTGCCGAAGCGCTCAAGGCTGGGTATCGGCTGATCGACACCGCGCAGGGCTACCGGAACGAGGAGGGTGTCGGTGCCGCGATCGCCGAGAGCGACGTGCCTCGGGACGAGCTGTTCATCACCACGAAGCTGACCAACAGCGAGCAGGGCTACGACAATGCGCTCGCCGCCTTCGACGGCAGCATGAAGAAGCTGGGCATCGACGTGCTCGATCTGTTCCTCATCCATTGGCCACTGCCGATGTTTGACCAGTATGTCGAAACCTGGCGAGCGTTCGAGAGGCTGCTCGCCGACGGGCGGGTGCGCTCAATCGGTGTTTCCAACTTCGAGATCCCCCACCTCGAACGTCTGCTCGCCGAAACGAATGTGACGCCGGCGGTTAACCAAGTTGAGCTGCATCCCCAGTTCCCGCAGGACGAGCTTCGCGCGTTCGACGAGGAGCACGGGATCCTCACCGAGTCGTGGGGTCCGCTCGGTCAAGGCAAGGGCCTGCTGGAGGACCCGCACATCGTCGAGGTGGCGCAACGCAAGGACCGTACGCCGGCGCAAGTCGTGCTGCGCTGGCACGTGCAACTTGGCTGTGTCGTCATCCCCAAGTCAGTGAATCCCGATCGGATCCGGGAGAACATCGAGGTGTTTGATTTCGCACTCGATGATGCCGACATGGCCGAGATCTCGAAGGTTCGGAGCGGCGAGCGCCTCGGCGCCGACCCGAATGTGTTCGCGATGCGCTAGCGGCTTGATCAGCTTGAAGGTGACGACACGGCCTGTAGGGACTCGGTGCCCTCGTTCATGCTGACGCCGCGGCTGACCAGCGCGAAACCTACAGCCACCAGCAGATAGCCGACGGCCATGATGATCAGAATCATCACCGACTTGCCGTTCGCCGGCAGGATCAACGCGGCAATCACTGCTGCGACCACCAACGTCACATTGAAGATGACGTCGTAGAGAACGAAGACGCGGCCTTTGAACTCATCGGCCACATGCGCTTGGACGAGAGTGTCGACGCAGAGTTTCAAGCCCTGCGCGGTCAGACCCAGCAGGAACGCCGCCACCATGAGCGGCACCCGGGCATAGATGGCGCCTGGCACCACCTGAAACACTGCCGATGCCAGCAAGCAGATGATCATCGTGCTCCGCACGCCCAACCGTGCGCTCATCGGCGGGGTCACCACCGAGGCGAAGGCGAACCCAGCCCCGGTAATCACCACAAGCAATCCGATGTCGGCTATAGCGGCATCGACCTGATCGAGGGTGTGGAAGTAGTTACGGAACACCAAGATCATCGCCACTGTGACGATGCCATAGGCGAGCCGGTGACCCGCAATGGTCAGCAGCCCGATCCCCGCGGCCCGCCGACTACGCAGATGCGCCAGCGATTCGATCAGGCCAGCAACGACATCGCGCGCCTTCACCGGTTCCACATCGTCAGGGCCGAGCTGGCGTCGTGGGATCCGCAGCGCCAAGCCGGCGCTCAGCACAAAACCTGCTGCGGCAATGAGGAACAAGATCGCATTGGCCCGAAAGTCGGGCATTACATGGCCCAAGATCAGCCGTAGCGGGGTGGCCACCGCGACTCCGATCAGCAACCCGACCGGGCCGACAACAGGCACCACCGAATTGGCGACCATGTATTCACCCGGGTCAATGGTGTGGGGAAGTGAGGCCGACAAGGCCGCCAAGAGAAAGCGGTTGAGGCTCATCGCCAGCAGCACGCCGCCGTAGAAGAGCCCCTCGACGCCGAGTGTCCGTAGTCCTGTCGCGACGAGCGCCGCGAGGACCAGAGTCACCGCGGCTCGAGCCAGGTTGCAGACGAGGAGGACCTGCCGCCGGGACACCCGGTCGATCACCACCGCAGCGAACGGTCCCAGGATGGAGAACGGCAGCAAGGTGATTGCCAGCACCAGGGCGATTGACGCAGCGTCCGGCTGCCGCTCCGGCGAGAAGAGCACGAAGGAGGCGAGCGCGACCTGGAGCACGCCGTCACAGGACTGGGTGGCGACGCGGACCGCCAGCAACCGCCGGAAATATCGGTGCCGCCACAACCGCTGAAGGCTCCGAGCGAATTCCATCCTTAACCTTGCGGGTACTTTTTCACATACTCCGAGAGCTTGTCCTTCTTCATTGCATGGGACAGCTCGGCCATCTTGGCGGTGTCCACAACATCAATGCTCTGCCCGTCACCCGTTGAGGCAAAACCGGAGATGGGCGCCTGGAGCAGTTCGATGTCCTTGCCGGTCAGTCGTAGCGAATGAGCAGTCCGCTTGATCTCCTCATCACTGAGGTCGTTGTCGAC
>DASRJV010000082.1:0-4816 GCA_035649295.1 Propionibacteriaceae bacterium | reverse complement strand
CCCCTCCGCGCGAGCAAGCAGCAGGCACAACCCGACGACGAACCAGATGAGGCCAATGGCCGACAGGCTCAACACCGCCATCGTGGCCTGTATCCAACCCCTGCTGAGGTTGACGAAGTATCCCCGGGCCTGCTCGGCGGTCGCTGTGAACGGCGGTTCTCCAGGTGAAGACGCAATGAGCGATGCGAACAGCAGCACGATCGTGACTATGCCGATTACACCGGTGCTTCGGATCATCGCCGTCCAGCGGTCCAAACTGGTCTCGATGAGCACGGTCTTCATCATGGCACTCGTACATATGACCGGCGGTGACTGGCGAATGGACCGATTCCGGTGACTCAGTCTCAAGTGACCTGACTATGCGGCGGCCCGCTATTGGCCATAGACCGTCCGCGTACGGGCAGCTAGCGCCCGTACGGACCCTTCCGGCTGAGAGACTCATCTCTAACGCTGCGGTTGCTAGATCAACTGCTAAGTCATCACCCCCGTCTACTCGGCCTTCACGCGCTCGACGGCCAAGCCGACCACATCGTCGCTGAACTTACGAACGAGCCGTCGTGGCCAACCCACCGAGCACACCTGCTGGCGTTGGCGGCCGAAACCGGTGAGCACCCACTCGCCCACCTCCATGAAGCCGCACTGGGGCGAGATCCCAGCACGGCTGAAGATATGGCCGCTGTGCTCGATTGCGCCTGCCGGAGCCCGCATCCGTTGGCCCCAGGGCCGCTTCCCTGGCTTGCCGGCATCCCGTCAACGCTTCATGATCATCACGTTTGGTCGAGTACCTCGCGAAGCGGTCGCAGGTCGTTATCGGCCTCGCAGATCAGATCCGAGACGGCACCAGCCATAGCCGCCAACAGCCCGTATGGCACCGCCCGGCAGCCACGCGACCGCCGCCCTTCGCGACGCATCAACTGGCCATCTGCAGCACGTCCATACGCTCGTGCTGCGGGAGCAGCCCGCCCATCGGGGAAACCTCACGCGCATCTCGATCGAGTCCCGCTCCAACCCTGTCAAGACGCGGTGGAGCCCTGGCACATCGCCGCGATCGATCAGCGACATCCACCGGTCGAGATTGCGCCCATGCGGCTCGCCGCTGACGCCGTTGCGGATCCGCTCCAAGTTGCGCTCGATGGTCGGCCGCCACTGCTCCAGGCTCGTTCGCGTCAGATGCGTTGAGAGCTGGCGGTGGAGTCGCCACGACCGTCGTTCCGAGCGGGTCAGTTCGGGCACGACTGGCCGTCGGACCACCTCAAGTCGATAACCCATGCACGACAGGAGCCGATCGAGTTGCTCATCGCTCAACTCGACCTTTCCGGAAAGGAACTGGCTGATGCTGGGCTGATGCACACCGCTGACACGGGACAGCTCGGACTGGGTGGTGCTTGTTTCGAGCATCACCTCACGGAGCAGACCACCGCGGCTGGACATGCACAAATCATAGCATTTTTTGCTATAGAGTTTTGCCATAGATAGCTCAGCCGCGCGCCTGTGAAACGTGGTTCGGTTGTTAGATTCCTGCGTTGGTTTCAAGTAACGATCCGGCCACGATGCGCGGGCGTTTGCACAGGGAGTGCTGTTCTACGCCATCGTGGCCGACGCTCCACACATCCAAAGGACTCGTTCATTCCCAGCCGACGACGCCGCCTGGGCCGCCCACACAGCCAGGCCCGGAACCGCAGCCTCAGCCGTTTCTCGCCCCCGTCTATCGGACGCCGGGGCCAGAGCAATTCGGGCTCGATTGCCATGATCATCACTGTCGCAGGGCATTTGGGGTTGGTGCTGAATTGATCTGGATCATCCTTCTCCTTACCGGAGGCATCATCTATGCGATATTCGCGAGCACTCCGATGAGCTTCGACGACTTGATCGAGTTGCGCTTCTTGCCCTCGCGGCGTCGGCATCGAGATGCTGAGTACTTCGAGCAGCTCAGGTCCATGATCTTGCCGCGCGAGGTGAGCTACCGAGTGACTGACGACGAGTCGGTGCCGCCGCACAACACGTTCGAGTCAGGCGGAGTCGACAAGGAGGAGTTCGCCCACCACCATCACCCGGGCACTTGATTGAAGGGCCAGAGTGATCGAGGTCAGCTATAGCGATAGCTGACGGCATGGGGAGCGGCACGTCCCGGGATGGGTCTTTGATCTGCGGATCCGCGCGTATCAACTCTCAGTAGTCGACGGAGTCCCGAATGAGAGGGCAGGTCATGCAGTGGCCTCCGCCGCGACCCCGGCCAAGCTCCGCGCCGACGATGGTGATCACCTCGATGCCTGCCTTGCGGAGCAGGGAATTGGTCGTGGTGTTGCGGTCGTAGGCGATCACAACACCCGGCTCGATGGCGACCAGGTTATTGCCGCTGTCCCACTGTTGGCGCTCGGTGTCATACACGTTGCCGCCGGTGTCGATGGCACGCAACTCGCTCAGTCCGAGAGCGGTCCGAACGACCTCCAGGAATGGTCGAGGCTCTTCGGTGACCTCGAACCCCGGCGCGGTGTCGCTCGGCCGGAGAGTGAAGGTGTGGATTCCGTGCACGATTCCGGGGTAGACGGTGACGCGATCGCGGTCGGCGAAGGTAAAGATCGTGTCCAGGTGCATGGCCGCCCGCAGCCTGGGCATGCCTGCCACGATCACTTGCTCCGCCGCACCCTCGGCGAAGAGCCTGGCGGCGACCTGGCCGATCGCTTGTCGAGAACTGCGTTCGCTCATTCCGATCAACACCACGCCGTTGCCAGGGACCAACACGTCGCCGCCTTCTAAGGTGGCCAGACCCCAGTCCAGTTCGGGGTCGCCCCACCAGACCTTCGAGCCGACGAAGTCAGGATGGAATTCATAGATGGCCTTCATGAGCAGCGTCTCGTCGTGCCGCGCAGGCCAGTACAGCGGATTCAACGTGACGCCGCCGTAGATCCAGCAGGTGGTGTCGCGGGTGTACAGCGTGTTCGGCAGCGGTGGCATCAGGTACTCACGTCCACCCAGAGCCTCTCGGGCCATGCTCGCGGTGGCGGATCCGGATGCTGCCGGCAGGTCGTCGGTTGCGAAACCTCCGAGCAAGAACCTGGTGAGGGGCCGGGCATCCAAGCTGTCCAGGTAGGCCCGCGCGTCCAGGACGAAACCGGGACCGACCTCATTGGCTGTGATCTTGCGGTCCAGGAGCCAAGATCTCGCCTCGGGGATCGCCATTGTCTCGGTCAGGACGTTGTGCAGCTCCACAACTTCAACGTCTCGTTCGCGCATCTTGGACATGAAGTCGAAATGATCACGTTGCGCGTTCTGCACCCACATCACATCGTCGAACAACAGCTCGTCGCAGTTGCTCGGAGTCAGCCGACTGTGTGCCAGGCCTGGCGCGCAGACCAGGACCTTGCGGAGCGTGCCCACCTCCGAGTTCACCGCGTAGGTGCTCGAAACCGCCGTGCCGTCAGCCATATCGGCCTCCTAGGACTCTCGCTCTTTCAGCTGAGTCTTTCAGCTGAGTCTGAGCATGGCAGATGATCAGGTGGAGGTAGAAGTAACGTGGAAGGGAGGCTCGCCATGCAGCTGCGCTGGATCGACTCGAAGGGCGTGAGCGATCACGACGTGGCCGAGCTGCCGGATCTGCGGAAGCGTACCGACGGATTCATCTGGCTCGACATCCCAGAGTGGAGCGACAAGGCCGAGGCGATCTTGGCGAACGAGTTCCGTTTTCATCCAATGGCGATCACCAAAAGCAAGAACCGTAACCACGTTCCTCGAGTCCATGTCTATCCACACCACGTGTTCATCGTCGTGCACGCCCCCGAGATCGGCGCCCGCGGGCATATGCACTATCTCGAACTGGACCAATTCGTCGGCGAAGACTTCCTCGTCACTATCCACGGGCCACTGAACCCCAAAGTCCCCCTCGAAGCAGCACTACGCGAAACCAACGCAGTGGCGACCCGGATGGACGCCGGCCGGCTCCACCCCACCTCTCCATTCGGCCTCACCTACGCCATCGTGTCCTCCATCGCCCGCCGCGAAGCAGAAATGGTCGCCGACATCGCCCGCGAAGTCGGCCTCATGGAGCAACGCGTCATGGCAGATGTCAAAGAGGACCCACAAAAGTTCCTCAGCGAACTGTTCGCAGCCCGACATGAACTGCTCACCATCAAAACCATGGCCGCCCAAGGCAGCGAGATCTACCGGCGAGCAATCAAGCTCACCAGCTTCGCCCCACCCGAAGGCCTGGCACTGATGAAAGACCTACTCGACCAATACGAAACCGTCGCCCACATCAGCGACTCCCAACTGGTGTTCTTGATGGGCGTCACCGAGTTCTACCGCGCCCGCACCGACACCAAAATGACCATCGCCGCCGAACGCCTCGCCGTCATCGCAGCCATCACCTTGCCCATCACCTCACTGTCGTCCGTCGTTGGCATGAACGTCATCGTCAACGATTCCACGAAGTGGCTACCGCTGGCGATCCTTTTGGCCATCATGCTGGCCATTTCGCTCACCCTGTTGCGCTGGGCCCGCAAACAGGGCTGGTGGTGATTCAGATCTCAAGATGATCAAGCATCGCGGTGTGGGTCAGTCGCGAATCGTAATCTCACCAGAGGTGACAACGGCCGATTGAGCGACGCCGTCCACGGTGAAGATGGCCTTCCAGGTGCCAGGGAAGGGGAAGCGGTAGCTCGCGACCCAGACGCCGTCGCGCTTGCTCATCGGTACCGGTATCGGGGCGATGTCGCGGTCGGGGTTGGCGATCTTCAGGGTGACCTTGGTTGCCGATAGCGGCTGACCCTTCGTGTCACTTAGCACAAGGTGCAGATGGCTACCGGTGGTGGTGGCCGGC
>DASRJV010000081.1:0-14473 GCA_035649295.1 Propionibacteriaceae bacterium | reverse complement strand
GAAACCGTCGTCAACAAGGCTGCGCGGAGCGGACCGTGACGATCTTGGAACCGGGCGAAACCCGTCCATCCGATCTCCTCGGCGACATTGTTCAGCAAGATCATGATCGCTAGTGTCGGCAGGAACGCGGCAAAAGCAGCGACCAATTCTGGGCAAGAGCGCGCAGCGGCGCCAGACCATAAAGGAAGGTGATAGCGATCAACAAGATCAGCAGCGGAGCGAGCACGCTGATCAGATACCAGTACAGCGGCACCCGCCACCGAAAGCTGCGCCGGGCGAGATCCCGCACGCCAGCCTTTCCGGTCACCAGGGCAGTAACGATGAAGGCCGGTGCAGCCGACCCGAGGACGTTCTCCAATATCCCGTGCGGTGTTGCTCCGCCCGGAACAATGCACGGCATCGGGCCAGGCCTCAGCTCTGCGGCCTGGCGGAGGCTCAGGGCGCAGGTTCTAGCCCGAGACGGCAATAGATGTCGGATCAGGGGGTCCCCGCTGGATCGGCGTTGGGACGGCCGTCGATCGTTCTCAAAAGGCAAGCGGGAGGGACGAGCCGTCCACTTGAGGACCTCCTGCCTACCGGGAGGAGAACCTTTGATTCGGGTGGCGAAGCTTTGATTCAGCTTTGTGCAACGACCAGATTGGGTACGGTGAGCCCGGGTGAGGCCACGGCCCCCACCAGAAGTTCCACCTAGATGTCGGGGTGCACCATGACGCTTACGCTCGATGATGTTCGCAACAAGCGGTTCCGGGTGGCCCGTAAGGCCGGCTATGAGGTCCTGGAAATTGATGAGTTCGTCAAAGAGGTCGGGGAAAGCTTCGCCCAGCTGCTCGAGGACAACCAGAATCTTAAGAAGCAGATCGAGGCCCTGAATTCAGCGCCGCCAGTTCCTGCTCGGACTCCTGCTCCGGTGGCGCAGGCTCCTGCGGTTCAGTCACCTATGCCTCGGCAGCCTGCTCGGGTGCAACCTTCTGCGTCCGGCACAATCGCGGTGACAACGGGGAAGGAAGCTAGCGCGGCGGTCGTCCGCCTCGTCGAGCTGTCCACCGAGCAGGCCGAACAGTTGGTCGAGGAATGCACCGCGGATGCCAAGTGGATCCGAGAGGAGGCCAACCGGACCGCACATCAGCTCACTGCCGACGCCCGTACACGTGCCGCGCGGGTCGAGTCCGAAGCCCGGGTCAATGCAGAGCGTGTCAATGCCGATGCACATAGTCGCGCTGAGAAGCTCGATCGTGAGATTGAAAGTCGCCGCGCTGAAATGTTCGACGACCTGGAGAGGCGGCGTGATCATCTCACGGCAGCCGTGGGAGCCCTTCGTGACTTCGAGGCGACGTACCGCACGAACCTCACCGGCCACTTGCGCAAGGAAATCGAGACTTTGGAGTCGGGCCGCGCGGAGCCAGACGAGCCGCCGGACGTAGTACGTGACCAGAGGCCCGCAGAGCGTAGCTCAAGTGTGACGGCCTAAATTCTGGCCTTCGCGGCCTTCGCGCGGAGTGAGCAGTCGTAACCTCTCCAAATCGTGCGAACTAACTGGCGGTCTCTTCCCGGCGTGCGTTCGCCGGAATCAGCCAGATGCAGTTCACCAAGACAGACGGCCTCGTGCGTGGCCGTGCGCGTACTCGAACGCTCGCGGACGGTGAAGCCCACGTGACGCCGAGGTTAACAGTGTTGTTTTCACCATCGCGGAAGCTTCGTTCTGAGTAGCGTTGGCGCTCGCCTCGCCGGTCACACGTGAAACTCACTTTGCCCCGAGGGATATGAATCGGCCGGCGGGGCGTCATGATGGCTGGGAACTGGAGCGGTGCCGCACCCCAGTTGACCGGCTAGTTACGTAGTCGTGACGACACGGAGAACACGACACGGTCGCCAGAGGCAGGTAGATAGCGTGGCGGGATGGCAGACGGCTGATTTGGCTGAGCTAAAGGATTGGGTTGAGGGCCTCCGCACGGCAGCACACAATGCACGTCATGAGGGCAACTTTTCGCTCGCCAAGGCCTTGGACATAACCCGCTTCGAGGTGTACGAGTCCTACCTTGACGAGAAATACACCAGCAACATGGCTAAGCGGTTGGTTGGTCGCGGAGCCTGAAGCCAGCGGGCGTCATGGGATCCGGATCGGGAATGACGCCTCCTCGGCGACCCGCGGTCGCCTAGTGACGCGGTAGCTGTTCCACTGTTGAGCTGCTTATGTCAGTTCCTTCAATATGGGCCGTTTGGTAGCTGCCGGAGCTATCGACGAGCAGGAGGTCGCTGCTGCACTCATTGAGGAAGGCAAGCGCATCGGGCTCGGAACGACTGAATGTGAGCGAACGGTAACCAGCGGGATGACTGCAGGGATGGAGTGTTCTCGCTCGGTGTCACGCTGAGGAGTCACCGGCGTTGGCTCAGGCTCTTGCTGACCAAGGAAACGCTGCCGCTGACCATAAGGCCAACCTGCGTCGGCTGGAGGAGATCAAGGAGTGGCGTGGCGCCGGGGATCCCGTCATCAGCGCCAGCGTTGATCCCGGTGGGTAGAGTGCATCTAGGTTTTGACATTCATTTTCGTTAGGCATACTGTCGGCTGAACGCCTGTTGCGGCGTACTTCGGCCAGATCAGTTCAAGGGGACACTCATGAAACGGATCGTGTTGGCTGCGGTGATCGCGCTTGCTGTCGCTGGCTGCTCCACGAGCTCGGTCGGCAGCCCGTCAGACTCCCCGACGTCGGCTTCGGCGGCGAGCGGCGCCGGTCTGGTCAGGGTGGTCGCCTCCACCAACGTCTACGGCGACATCGTCAAGACGATCGGTGGGCCGGCGGTGGCGGTGACCTCGATCATCGACAACCCCGACAAGGATCCGCACGAGTATGAGGCCGACGCGCGGACCCAGCTCGCCTTGTCGAAGGCGCAGCTGGTGATTGAAAATGGCGGCGGTTACGACGGCTTCGTGGACACCATGCTCAAATCCGTTCCGACCAAGCCGACCGTGATTAACGTGGCCGAGGTGTCCGGGCGGAACCAGCATCCTGCCGACGGACAGTTCAACGAACACCTCTGGTATGACTTCCCCACCATGGAGAAGCTGGCGGCGCAGCTGGTCACCGACCTTTCCGCCGCCGAGCCGGGCCAGGCCGCCACGTTCAAGAGCAACGCCAGGGCGTTCACTACCGAGCTTGGCCAGCTGCAGCGGGACGAGGCGGCGATCAAGGCGAAGCATGGCGGTGAGGGTGTGGCGATTACAGAGCCGGTGCCGCTGTATCTGTTGGAGGCGGCAGGGCTGGTCAACAAGACCCCGGAGGCGTTCAGCGGGGCGATCGAGGAAGACACCGACGTACCGCCCGCGGTCCTCAAGGAGACCGAGAACCTGTTCGATACCAAGCAGGTGAAGCTGCTCGCCTACAACCAGCAGACCACCGGCCCCCAGACCGAGGCCGTGCTGGCCGCCGCGCAGCGCAACAACATCCCCGTCGTGCCGGTCACCGAGACATTGCCGACCGACCAGACTTACCTATCGTGGATGCAGGCCAACCTTGGGGCTATCTCCACCGCGCTGACCAATGACCGCGGCCACCTCTGACCGACCGCAAACTTGCGGCATCGCACCAGCGCCGCCGATTCTGTCGATCCGCGACGCCAGCTTGAGGTTCGGCTCACGCACTCTCTGGTCGCAGCTGAACCTGACGGTCCGCTCGGGCGAGTTCGTCGCCGTGCTCGGCCCCAACGGCGCCGGCAAGACCAGCCTGCTCCGCGCCATCCTCGGTACCCAACCGCTCACCGCCGGCTCGATCGAACTGCTCGGCGCCCCGGTGCGCCGCGGCCACCGGCTGGTCGGCTACGTCCCACAGCAGCGGCTGGCGGACCGCGGCACTCCGCTACGGGCGCGCGATTTCGTCGGCCTCGGCCTCGACGGCCACCGCTTCGGGCCGCCGCTGCCCAGCCGCACCCGACGGCAGACGATCGATCAGATGCTGGACACCATCGACGCCACCAGCTTCGGCACCCGCCGGATCGGGGAGCTGTCCGGCGGGGAACAGCAGCGGCTCCGGGTCGGGCAGGCGCTGATCGGAAACCCGAAGCTGCTGCTATGCGATGAGCCGCTGATCTCCCTCGATCTGCACCAACAACGGGCCGTCAGCACCCTCATCGACGCGAGCCGGCGAACCGGCGACCGCGCCGTCGTCATGATTACCCACGACATCAATCCCGTCCTGGACGTGGTCGATACCGTCGTCTATTTGGCCGCCGGTCAGGCCCTCACCGGCACCGTCGACCAGGTGCTCACCAGTGCTGTGCTGTCCGAGCTGTACCAGACCCCGGTCGACGTCATCCGGGCCCGCGGCCGGATCCTGGTTGTCGGCCTGCCCGACACCGCCCTCGAGGGCCACGAGGCCCCTCCCGAAAACCCGCCTGACGGGCTGCGATGAGCGATCTGTGGTCGCAGTTGTTCTCCTTCGCCAACTACGGCGAACTACTGGTGCTGGTGCGCAACTCGATCTTGGCCGGTGCAGTTCTCGGGCTTGCCGGCGGCCTGGTCGGGGTGTTCGTGATGGCCCGCGACCTGCCGTTTGCGGTGCATGCGATCAGCGAACTCTCCTTTGCCGGCGCGGCCGCCGGCCTCCTGTTTGGGATCGGGGTGGTGGAAGGATCGCTGGTCGGATCTTTGACCGCGGCGTTGCTGATCGGCATCCTCGGATCCCGGGCCCGTGAGCGGAACTCAATCATCGCGGTGTTGATGCCGTTCGGTCTGGGGCTGGGCATCTTGTGCCTCAGCTTGTACTCGGGCCGGGTCGCGAACAAGTTCGGGTTGCTCACCGGCCAGATCGTCGCCGTCGACAATCCCAAGCTAGTGTCCCTGCTGATCATCTGTGGCATCGTCATCGCCGGTCTGCTCGTGGTGTGGCGGCCGCTGATGTTTGTCAGCATCGACGCCCAAGTCGCCGAGGCCCGCGGCGTCCGCAGTGTCGCGTTGTCGATGGTCTTCATGATCCTGCTCGGCCTGGTGACCGCCGTGTCGGTCCAGATTGTCGGCGCCCTGCTGGTGCTTTCAGTCCTTGTCACCCCTGCCGCCGCTGCACTGCGGGTGTCCGCGTCCCCGTTGCTGGTTCCGGTGTTGTCCACGCTGTTCGCTGTTGTCGCCATGGTCGGCGGCATCATGCTGGCGCTGGGCGGGTCGGTGCCGATTAGCCCCTACGTCACCACCATCTCGTTCCTGATTTACCTGGCGTGCCGAGCGTGGGGCGCCCTCCAGAATCGGAAGCCGAGGTCTGCGCGGGTCGCGGCAGCCGCCTAGCGTCGATGCCGCTCATCCGTTGTTATTGAAAATCTTTGTCGTATTCTGGTGCGGTGACTTCCCGGCGGCGCAGGAGGGCTAGGTGGTAGCCGCTCCGCAACGGCAGACGCGGCAGCGCGCGGCTATCGCGGACCTGCTCTCCCGCACCGACCACTTTCGCACCGCCAGCCAGATCCACGACGACCTCCGCCACCAAGGTGAGCACATCGGGCTGACAACCGTGTACCGCACCTTGCTGATGATGGCCAACGCCGGCCAGCTCGACCTGATCCGCACCGGCGACGGCGAAACGGCCTACCGACGCTGCTCAATGGGTCACCACCACCACCTCGTCTGCCGCGACTGCGGACGCACCGTCGAGGTCGAAGGACCCGCCATCGAGCGGTGGACCGACCACGTCGCCGACCAACACAGGTTTAGCGACGTCCAGCACCATGTTGAGATCTTCGGCCGGTGCAGCAGCTGCGCCGACCGTTGACCACCACTATCGGCGTCGCCATCACCCGCGCGAGAGGTACTCCGCGGCAACTACCCAACTCGGGCGAGACCTGGAGGGAACATGTACTACCCTCTTAGGCTCTGGCGGTGCATGGACGAGTTTGTGGTTCCTGCCGAGGCTTAGTAGGGGCGGCGGATCACGGCTTCATGAGGTCTGGCGGTTTCAGTTGCACCAGTTGATGTTCGAACCGTCTACCGCCTCCGCAGTCCTTCCGGTGGCGGTGTCGACGAGCTCGGTCCTGTCCGCGAGTCCAGAGCTGTCAGGGTTCGTGGCGATATCGCGCGGGAGCTTCGCGACCGCGACATATTGACCGTTGGGTGATAGGCAGATGCTCTGGATTCCCCCCGCCGGGTCCGGATCCTCGGCGTAGATCTGGCGAGCGTGGCCGTCGCTGATAACCACGACTAAACCTGCACCGTCCTGTGTTGCCACCCAGCCGACGTACCCGCGATTGCCGGCGAGCGGCAACAGTTGCTGGGGGGCTGCCGCTTCGGGTAAGTCGATGGCAGGAAGCGGGGATGTTGTGCCCCTGGCAAGGTCGATTGCTTTGTAGCCGCCACTGTCGTCAACAATCAGCGTCGTTGAACCCGGAATGAACCCATACATTCTCGAGTGGCCGCCAAGAGGTTGGGTTGGCCTGCCATTGAGCGGGTCAATTAGGTACAGCGATGTGTCGTCGGTCTGCGCGACGATGGAGGTGGTGCCGGGAACGAAAGCCCAGTCCAGCGGGTCTAGGGGCTTACCGTGGAATCCGGAGACCGTGATCAACTTGGCCGCCACCGGATCGTAGAGGTGGAGCTGACTACCGCCACCTAGGTCGGGGTCACTCAATGGGGTCAGGACAAATCCGAAGAAGCCGCTCGGCCCAGATGATTTCAGTTGGCTGATCTCTACATTGTCGGCGAGTGTCCGGCTTGGCTCGGATCCGTCGATTGGGCCAACGGTCAGCGTACTAGCGCCGTCGGCGGCGGATGTCACGACCGCTATCGCCGGATCGGCGACGGCGTACTGTTCGATGTCCGGCTGTCGGCGCACAACTCGCTCCTCGGTCGACCCGATGACGTGGCGGACGATTTGGTTGGGCGCGTTGGCGTCGGCGTTCGATGCCGCGCGCTGCAAGACGTAGAAGGCACCCTCTGGTGTTCGGAACGAATAGCGGAGCGTGGAGGACGCGCCGGTCGTTGCGCTGCGTACCTTGGCGGCAATCTCGTAGGTAGTCGCATACCTCAGGCTGTCGGCGAAACGCAGGATCAGCGCGGCCCTATCCGAGGTCGGCTCAACCGGCACTCTTGGGGTCACGGTCACCTGGTCGGCGGTCGGGTGAGCGACGGTCTGGTCAACTCGCAGCACCAACCGCTGCCCGGCGCCCTCAACGGCTGCGCCCGGGTTGATCTGCGCATCCAGCAGCCGTGGACCCTGAACAGCGTTCGCTACCGTGAGGCCGACGGCGGCGAGCACTAGTGCGCCGATCGTCACCGCGGCGGTGAGCCGAAAGCGATCCTGCCGTTTCGGCGGATCAGAAAACATAGGGCTGGTCGGGCTCGTCGATGTGGGCGAGGGAGCCGACTCCGATCGCCACCGATTCTTGGCTGTCACGGCTCGGGTTGTTGACGAAGGCTCCCTCAATCGTGATCCAGGCGCCCGGCTCGACCTCAGCTCGCCAGCCCGGTCGGTACACAGGAACCCCGATCGGTTGTGCGTCGACCGCGCAGCAGCTGACCACCAGCCGTGCAATGAAGAAGACGTCCTCCTTACCCCGGTCAAGCACGTAGCCGGACAGATTGACCTGCTTGCCCAGCACCGCTTCCGGACCGCCTTGACTCAGCAGCGCGGCCCAGTCCTTAACCGAAAACGTGGCCGGATCGGCACCGACCAGAGCCGCCACCTTGGTCGAGTCAAGCGCCTGCCCCGAGGTGACCAGCTCCCGGTTCTGCCGTGCACTCGAACTCAGCGTGGCGGGCGGGATAACGAGCAACGCCAGCGCTGCACAGATGAGCACCGCGGCCTTGGACCAGATGAGTAACCGGCCGAAAGCTGACACGCGAGTGACATGATCGTGGTCACTGTCTTCGTCTGCGTCCGAAGAGACGCCAACTGCTGCCGCTAGAACCAGCAGCAGCAGCGTCAGCACGGCCATCATGACCGTGAGAAGGGTATAGCGCGGGTGCACGTAGAGGGTGAGCCTCCCGGTCGCGGCGAGCCAGATTGTGGCGATGACGCCCACCAGGGCGAGTGCAGCCCCGCTCCAGTTACGGAGAACAGCTTCAAAGCGCAAGGTTGACCGCCAACCCCATTACTGCTGTCAGCAGAGCCACCACCGTGGTCAGAAGGATGAGTGTCGAGGCCGTGAACGTGGTACGCAGCAACGCCAGCATCTTGATGTCGATCATCGGACCGAACACGAGGAAGGCGACCACCGCACCCGGCGTGAACAGTGATCCGAGTGAGAGGACGAAGAAGGCGTCGACCGTTGAGCAGATAGCGATCACGAACGCGAGACCCATCAGGGCGAGCACAGACCACACCGGATTCTGCCCGAGAGTGAGCAGCAGGTCGCGCGACACGGCAACCTGGATGAAGCCGGCCACGGCGCATCCGACCACCAAAGCGGGCAGCATCGCGTTCATTTCCGCACCGAACATTCGCAGCGCTTGGACACCCCGGTATTGCTCGTGCGCATGGCTGTGCACCCTGCAGGAATCCTGAAACCGTGGAGTCAGCAGATCCTCTGGTCGGCTGTGACGACTAAACAGCCACCCGACGAGATTGGCGATCAAGAAACCGCCCAGAACCCGGCAGAACAAGATTCCATCAGAAAAACCGAACGCCTGGTAGGTGACCACAATCGTGATCGGATTCAAGATCGGTGCCGCCAGCAAGAAGGTGATGGCATCGGGCACTGCGACCCCCCGAACAACCAGCCCGCGCGCTAACGGCACATTTCCGCACTCACAGACAGGCAGCATCACGCCAAGGAGGGACAGCGCGGCGCGCCGCAGAACCGGGGTTCTTGGAAGCACGCCGAAAAGCACCCGTTGAGGCACCCAGAGCTGCACCGCCACCGAGAGCCCAATACCAAGCATCACAAACGGCAGCGACTCGACCAGCACGCTAATCGACAGAGTGATGAAATCCTGCACAGCGTCGCCGAGCGCGATCTCTCTCGGTGCAGTGACTCGCATCGCGAACAGGAAGGCGACAACAAGCAGGGCACCGAGCATTCGACGCACATTGAGAACCGAAGCGGCCCCCGGATGCGGCCGATGCGAGGTCGGCTGCGCGTCGACCAGGCGCTCCGTCACGAACGGCAGCCTAAAGCTCCTCCGCAGTCAGGTTGAGTCATCTCGGGCATCGCTGCTTTGTGTCCAGCGATTCCCACCGCCCTCAACGGCCAAACGTCGCATCGAGCATCTCAGTTTCGACTTTCGCTCTGAGCAGCGTCCTCGGCACACGGGCAGTCCGCACGGGACCGTCGGCCTGGCGGCTGATGATGGATCGGCGGCGGTGCAGGCCGAAAGCCCGATCAGCAGCATCACGGCGAACGCCGAGCACTCCGCGGCGATGGTCACCGAGTCGCCGCGCTCACCACGCGCTGCGCCCAGGTCCGGACGTATCGGCAGACCGATGAGATCCGGGTTGGCCGCCCATAGCGCACCAATCTGCATGCTTGCCCACTGGGTTTCGGTAGCTCTTGACGGTTTTGGAAGCGGTTCTGGTTCCTCGCGACGGTCGTTCCGGTAGGTGCTTACGCTTTTGGACTGTTGTGGTGGTGGTCGGTGGGGTTTCTTCCGGCTGGGCGTTTGCGTAGATCTACTCAACGTCGCTTCCCTTGATGTTCCGCTGGCGTTTTACGGCCACTTATCAGTTGCCAGCGATCGGCCCTGACGGGCTATTCGATGCTCTGGTTCAACGTTGATACTTCACACGGCAGATCGTCAGTTAACGTCGCCTGGCTTCAGGTGGCGATCGGCTCGAGGTGGGGGCAGAGCTCGCGCAAGCGGTCAAGCCGCTCGCGCTAGGCTCGCGAGGTATGGGCGAGGCGTCTCCCCGGGTGGTCGATGACGGTTGGGGCTTCGTCGAAGTAGAGGGACTCGGCCGGTTCCGCGACGTCAAACTGTGGCCGGGTGGCGGCCGAGCCTGGGACTGGCGCGAAACCGGCACAGACCACCAGCCAGGCATTCTTTGCGTAGACGTGACTGAGCTGCTGAACCACGAGCCGGAACTGGTGATCCTCGGCCGCGGCCGCCAGGGTCGGCTTAGCGTCTCGCCGGAGACGCTGTCACTGCTCGAAACACATGGTGTGTCGGTCCTGCGCAAGAAGACGGACGCCGCGCTGGCGACGTACAACCGGCTGGCGGGGCAAGGCCGCCGAGTCGCAGCCCTTTTCCACACCACCTGCTAGCGGTGCCCGATCAACTCGTCGGCTCCGACCGCAGCAAGGCCGGCCTAACCGGCCCGAAAGATCGGCGATGGTCCAGTAGAGCCCGTGGAATTGGCAGACGTGTCTAGGGCCATCAGGACCCGAAGCAGTTCCGTTAACCGAATCCAACGGCTTGGCTGAAGACGGTGAGACAACCGGCCAATAGTGAGGAGTTCACGGCTAAGTCCGGGAGGAGGTCGGGGTCTCTCAAGCCTTCAAATAGCGAAACGTGAGTGGGATCCGGACGTGTTGACCTGAGTCGAGCTTCGCGGACGCTGCCAGCATCCCATCGCTGAGGGCAGCGGCACTGGGGGACCTTCAGGGTGCCAGGGCCGACTCAACTTGAAGGACATCATTGAAGACCTCGTTACCACCTTCGACTACCGAGGCCATATCAGCCTCAGCTAACACGTGACACAGCATTCCGCGACCGCGTGCTCGTTTTTACCGAACGGAGCTCAACTGAGGACATCGAGGTTTAACCAAGAGTTCTTTGGCCCGGCAGCCAAATGATCATCGCATGTCATTGTCCCAGTTGGACAATGGCAAATGGCGGAACCTCACAATTCCCGGCAGGCCCCGGCAGGCGCCCTTCCCCCGACGCGCCAACCGGGGCCGCATTGTGCACGCTGGCGTAGGTCTCTGGACCTCGCGGCTAGCGGTACCTCGCTCCAGCGGGTCATGGTGTTTGCCGGGGCTGACCCCAGTTTCCAGGGACTGGTTCTCATGTCCGCGACAAGCACGCCACCGAAGATCTCGAGGCATACGGAACACCGATAAAATCGGCCGAACCAAAGCGAAACGTCGGGCGCCAGCTCAGAGAAGCCGCTAGGTTACCGGCTATGCGTGCTCGGGGGCGTCTCCTGTCATGTCTGGTAAGCATCGTCATAGCTTTGGCCGGATTCGTGACGGCTGGCGCACTGCCTGCGGCGGCCACGCCTGGCATCGTCTCGTATGTTGCGTTGGGCGACTCTTACGCGGCAGGACAGGGCGCCCTGCCTTACGACCGTGATGAAGCCTGTAAGCGAAGCTCTAAAGGCTATCCAGCGTTGCTTAACCTTGAAAGCCGCATCCAGCTGCAGGCTAATCCAACCTGCAGTGGCGCGAAAACCTCCGACGTGTTCTCCTACGTGGTCGACCCTCAGCGGTCGGCGCTCAACAGCGATACGCGGCTAGTAACCCTGACCGTTGGCGCCGCAAATTTGGGTCTCTCTGCCGTGGCAGCCGCGTGTATTGGCGGAACTCTGCAGGATTGCAAAGCTGCGATCGAACCCGCCCAACGTGAGCTGGGGGATTGTCCGGGAGGCGAGAGTACGCTCGGCGGCCGTCTCATCGTCCTCTACGACACGGTGGCAGAGAATGCGCCGAGGGCGCGAATTGTGGTGACTGGCTACCCACTGTTGTTTGAGCAGCCCACTGACCCGCCCGCTGACCCCGTTCTCGCGGCAAAAATCACAGCAATTAACGAAGCGACCGCTAAGCTCAACTGCGTTATCGAGCGAGCTGTCGCCACGGCAAATGACGCCGACCTCAACATCCACTACGTTGACGTGACCGAAGAGTTTACGGCACACGGCATTGGCGGTACGCCGCCTCTTTTCATCAATGCGCCGAGTGTGCCGCTCAGTGCAGAGGCTTTTCACCCGACTGCCGCTGGCTACCAGGCCTATGCCGATGCCATCTCCGCCGCACTGCCAGGCGGATGGTTAGACAAACCGCCGAGGTCTGCCTAGTCCGCCCAAACAGACGAAGATCAACAGCTAGCAAGATCGAAGCCGGGTAATTCACACGCCCTCATAGGCGGTGGAAGACACCGCAGCATGAGCGGGCGCTAGCCTTCCTCGCTGTCCGGGTACGGCACTGACGCCCCACGTCGTCGCTCCCAGCCAGTTGGAACAGCCATCACGTCTTGCGGTCGGCTAGGAGCCTGTCGGTCGCCGCGGCGGCGTGGGCTTCCTCGAGATCTTCATCGGCGACCTCGTGCGACTCGCCGGCTCCACCCGACGCGGTCAGCCCGACCATAACGGCGAGCGCTTCGTCGGCCGGTGCCAACACACCGACGGCGGCCTTGCCGTCGCCCAGCTCTGCGGCGATGCGGTCACGGTCCGCCTTGTCCAGGCCGAGTCCCTTGTGGTGAAGTGCGCCGAGGATGCCACCGCCAATGATCCCTGCAGGGCGATCGCCATTGATTTCGGCCGCCCTTCCTTCCCGCCGCGCGCTGGTTGGCGACCCTATGTTCAAGTGGCTTCCTGACGGTCTATGTCTGCTGCAACACTCGGGCGATGGCGCCGGATATTGGGAAATAGTTAGCTTTAGTGACGCATTCTGACGAGGAAGGAACGCGCTATGACGAAGTACTTGCTGTTGTATCGAGCACCGGTGAGCGCGGCTGAGCAGATGGCCTCGAGTACCCCGGAAGCTGCGCAGGCCGGGATGGAGGCCTGGATGGCATGGGGCGAGCGGGCCGGACCGGCCGTCGTCGACATGGGCTCGCCGGTGCAGTCGATTTCGGGCAGCGCTGGAGGTGATCAGATCGGCGGGTATGCGATCATGCAAGCCGACTCGCTCGAGGCGCTCCAGAAGGTCCTCGAGGGGCATCCCCATACCGAGTGGGGCGGCACCATTGAGATCCTCGAGTTCCTCGCACTGCCCAGCGCCTGACGCATCGTCGGTTGCGGTAAGCGCTGACGACCAGCCAGCTTCCCATGGAGGAATGCCCCCGGTACATTGTTGATCTTGTGCCGGAGGCCGGAACCTTCGCCACTATGCATGTGCGGTCAAAGGAATGGCCACGCCAGTCCCGTACCGCGGTCGGGTCGGCGGCGTCTTACGGAGTTTCGATTGTCAGCTCGAAGTTATTCCCGTCGATCTTGACCTGACCCGAAGCACACCGGTAATCCTCGGTCCCTCCGATGATTGCAACCGTATTCAACAGACTGGATAGTCTGAGGAGCCCCCGGGCCTGGAGTTGACCGCCGTTCGGGAAAGGCGTGCCTGGGATTCCCGGCAAGATGTATCCAGCTTCACATAGCCAGAAATCCGGCCTCCGAACACGGACATAAAAACCTGAGTGTTGGCCTTTGAGGCTGGGATCATCGTTGATTACGGTGATGTCATCGCTGAAGGCGATCATGTTGCCCAGCTGGTTGTTCTGCGGGGTGACGGCCTTCTCCTCAACTGTCTTAACTGTCAAATTAATGATCGTTGTCGGCATATCTGTTTCCCTGGCTCAGGATCGTCCACGGAGTACCAGATGACGAACCGAGAGCCGTGCTCGCGATGGGCAAACGAAGGTTCGAACGTATGGCCGCCTCGGGTGGGGAGTCAACGGCACGCGCCGAAGCCGGAGCATCGGCTTTGCCCAGAGTCTCATAGAAGATCACGCCGCAGATGATCTTGCTGAGCCATGAGCGGCGTGTTTCTCTCGCACCAACAATCGTTCGGCACGACGCCGACCGCTGCCTCCGCTTCGCCGTACCCGGGTCGAGATCTTGCACATCTTATTAGAACACTCTTACTATTCTCAGCGCAACGAGAACACGAGCTCAGCTCGCCGACGTCATCGAAGGCAGCCAGTCGCGAGCAGCCAGGATCCGCTCAGTCAGCTCCGAAAGTTCCAGCGGGAAGGTTTGCCGTCGTCGGATCGGTTGCACTCGTCACGAAGGATCCGGGCGGCCTCCTGGCGATGTCTCGCGGTGGCGATCGTGGCTAGGTCCACACGCGGGACGGGCAGGAAGCCGTATCCCAGTTGCCTTGCTGGCGGCAGCAGCGACAAGCCGGTGCAGCTGTGGGATTGGCTGCCGCCGGTCCAATAGGCTCCCCGTCGATAAGTCACACCGACATCGTCATCTCGGTGGGCTTCAGCCCCGGTAGAACCCTCGTCGCAGGCGGCTGATAAGTCCCTGCGGCTGTACGACGTGGCCACTCACCTAGCTCGCTGTGATGGTTCAGCCGATCTTCGGGCTCGTCCTGCTGGCAACTCTCACTTGAGCAGACGACGCAGATTTGCATCCAAGCTCCTCGCCGCCCTCTGCCAGTCAGACTGCAAGTCATCGATGCGGCAGCCGGCGATCATCTGGGGAGACCCGCGGACATGCCTATCACCCCTGATCAGAGGCACTTTCCGGGGGAACCTCGCGAACTCCGTGCAGGCTGGCTGCAGAATCCACGGGAGCCTCGCGGTCCAGCTCGAGCAGCTTGCGAACACGCGCGCGAAACAGCTCCCGGTCGATCAGCTCCCACCGCCCGTTGTGCAGCTCGAGCATCTCCTGCCAAGCACGCAACA
>DASRJV010000080.1:0-3648 GCA_035649295.1 Propionibacteriaceae bacterium | reverse complement strand
GTCGCCCTCCCTACCCGACGCTCGCCCGCATTCGATCCTGATCAGTTGCCGCCGGTCAGCTTCTGACGCAGTGCCTGCAGAGCCTCGTCGGAAGCGAGCGAGCCGTCCGGCCCGGCCGGTGTCGGCACCGGCGCTGCGTCGGAGGAGTAGCTGGACGATGATGCGGGCGCGGATCCGCCGTCGGCATCCTCCACCTGCTTCTTGTGCGCCTCCCAGCGGGCGTGCGCCTCGGCGTACTGCTGCTCCCAAGCCGCACGCTGCTCCTCATAGCCTTCCAGCCACTCACCCGTCTCCGGGTCGAAGCCCTCCGGGTAGAGGTAGTTGCCCTGATCGTCGTAGGACGCAGCCATGCCATAGAGCGTCGGATCGAAGTCGTCGGCGGTCGCGTCGACGCCCTCGTTGGCCTGTTTCAGCGACAGCGAGATCCGGCGGCGCTCCAGGTCGATATCGATGATCTTGACCATGACATCGTCGTTGACCTGGACCACTTGCTCCGGGATCTCCACATGCCGCTCGGCCAGCTCCGATACGTGTACCAGGCCCTCGATGCCCTCCTCGACGCGTACGAAGGCGCCGAATGGGACGAGCTTGGTGACCTTACCGGGAACGATCTGACCGATCTGGTGGGTGCGGGCGAAGGCCTGCCAGGGATCTTCCTGCGTGGCCTTGAGCGACAACGAAACACGCTCGCGGTCCATGTCAACGTCGAGCACCTCGACGGTGACCTCCTGACCAACTTCAACCACCTCGGAGGGGTGGTCAATGTGCTTCCAGGAGAGCTCTGAGACGTGCACCAGGCCATCCACGCCGCCAAGATCGACGAATGCGCCGAAATTGACGATGGAGGACACGACACCACGCCTGATCTGGCCCTTTTGCAGCTGGGTAAGGAAATTCTGGCGGACCTCGGACTGCGTCTGCTCCAACCACGCGCGTCGCGAGAGCACGACGTTGTTGCGGTTCTTGTCCAGCTCGATGATCTTGGCCTCGAGCTCCATGCCGACGTACGGCTGGAGATCACGGACCCGCCGCATCTCGACCAGCGAAGCAGGCAGGAACCCGCGAAGACCGATATCGATGATCAGGCCGCCCTTGACGACCTCGATCACCTGGCCGGTGACCACACCGTCCTCTTCCTTGATCTTCTCGATCGTGCCCCAGGCGCGCTCGTATTGGGCGCGCTTCTTGGAGAGGATCAGGCGGCCTTCCTTGTCCTCCTTCTGCTGGACAAGGGCCTCAACTTCGTCGCCGACGCTGACGACCTCGAACGGATCAACGTCATGCTTGATCGAGAGCTCTTTGGAGGGGATGACCCCTTCGGTCTTGTAGCCGATATCAAGAAGAACCTCGTCGCGGTCCACCTTGACAACGGTGCCGGTGACGATGTCGCCGTCATTGAAGTACTTGATGGTCTTGTCGATTGCCTCAAGGAAGGCTTCGGGCGAACCCAGGTCGTCGACGGCGACCTGCGGTGGTGCCTCAAGGGAGGACGTCATGTAGGAGGGCTCCGGAAATGGTTGATGTGGTTGTGGGCGTGGCTGTGACCCGATCCGTACAAACGAAGAGGTTCAACCAGCAGCCGACGCCAATCCGAGCCGTACGAGCGTGACCCACTCGGTATGAGGTCGCGCAGGCCACAGCGACGGTCCAGGCTATCGCCGCTCGCCAAATAGGGTCAAACCTCGATGCCATGTGCCGCGACTTTCACCGCTGCCCGAGCTGCCGGGGCTAGTGAGCCGCGTCATGCCAGGAACGTCCGACGCCGACCGAAATCACCAGCGGCACCTTCAGCGACACCGCCTCGCCCATCTTGGTGCGTACCAGGTCCACGAGTGCGTCGCGCTCCCCCGGACCGACCTCGAAGACCAGTTCGTCGTGCACTTGGAGCAACATCCGACTACGCATCCCAGAGTTGTCGAGCGCCTTCTCGACATCCAGCATCGCAATCTTGATGATGTCCGCGGCCGAACCTTGGATCGGCGCGTTCAAGGCCATCCGCTCGGCCATCTCGCGGCGCTGACGATTGTCGCTCATCAGGTCCGGCAGATAGCGCCGACGACCGAGGATGGTCTCGGTGTACTCCGTGCGCCGCGCATCGGCTACCAAAGAGTGCAGGTAGGTGCGTACGTCGCCGAACCGTTCGAAGTATTCATCCATCAGCGCTTTTGCCTCGGACACCTCGATGTTCAGCTGCTGACTGAGCCCGTATGCGCTCAGCCCGTACGCCAGGCCATAGTTCATCGCCTTGATCTTGGCGCGCTCAGCGGGGGTGATCTGTCCGGGCTCGACGCCGAAAACGCGCGATGCGGTGACGGTGTGGAAGTCCATTCCTGACTTGAAGGCCTCGATCAGGCTCTCGTCCTCGCTGGCGTGCGCCATGATGCGCATCTCGATCTGCGAGTAATCCGCTGACATCAACGCGTCATAACCCTCGCCCACCACGAACGCCTGCCGAATGCGGCGGCCCTCCTCGGTGCGAATCGGGATGTTCTGCAGGTTGGGATCGGTGCTGGAGAGGCGCCCGGTGGAGGCAATGGTCTGGGCGTACGTGGTATGGATCCGACCGTCGTCGGCAACCGCCTTCAGCAGGCCCTCGACGGTCTGCTTGAGCCGGATGGCATCCCGATGCACCAGCAGATGTGCCAAGAACGGATGCTCGGTCTTGACGTAGAGCTGCTGCAATGCGTCCGCGTCGGTCGTATAGCCGGTCCGGGTGCGCCGGGTCTTGGGCATTCCAAGCTCATCGAAGAGCACAACCTGGAGCTGCTTGGGTGAGCCGAGGTTGATCTGCTTGCCCAGGACCTCGTACGCGTCGCTGGCCGCACGGTTGACCGTGGCGGCGAACCCGGCCTCCAGGGCCTCCAGATGGTCGACGTCCACGGCAACCCCGGTCTGCTCCATTCGCGCCAAGGTGCGCTGCAGTGGGAGTTCCACGCCGTAGAGCAAACTTGTGCCATTGCGTTGCTCGATCTCGATATCGAGCGCGTCGGCCAGGTCGATGACAGCGCGAGCACGGACCATCGAGGCCTCCGCCGCCACCTTTGCGCCTGAGTCGTCATCGCCGAAATCCAGCGCCAGTTGGTCAGAGTCGGCGAGATCAGGCGCGCCCTCTACCCGGAGCTCCCGCTTGAGGTGCCGAATGGTCAGATCAGCCAAGTCGAAGGTGCGCTGATCGGGGCTTATCAGATAGGCCGCCAACTGAGTATCGGAGGTCAATCCTGCGAGATCCCAACCCCGGGCCCACAGGGCCAACAACGGACCCTTGGCGTCATGCATCGCCTTGTGCCGCTCGGGATCGATGAGCCAGTCCGCGAGTGCGTTTTCATCGGCCGGGCCGAGCTCGGTCACCACGACGTATGCTGCCGCCCCGTCAGCGGCGGCGAGGGCGAGGGCCGTTATGTCGCCCCTGCCTGAACCCCAGTGACCGATGATGTCGACACCGGTGCGTTCGCCGGCCGCATGCTCGGCGAGCCAGCCCACCAGCTCGCCCGGCTCAAGTCGCGCCGCCTCGAGGTCGAAACCACCTTCGGGCACGATCTCGTCTTCGTTGGGCAGCGCCTCGAGCAAGCGATCACGCAGCACCCGGAACTCCAGGCCATCGAACAGCTGGTGAGTCGCTTCACGGTTCCATGGCCGGCGTACCAGATC
>DASRJV010000079.1:0-4851 GCA_035649295.1 Propionibacteriaceae bacterium | reverse complement strand
CTCAATCCTGATGGGCGGCCTCAACCTGCAGATCGAACACCACCTGTTCCCCTCCATGGCCCGCCCCTACCTGCGCAAGGTGCAACCCCTGGTCGCGGCCTACTGCGCCGCCGAAGGCGTGCCCTACACCCAGATGACGCTATGGCAGTCCTACCGCGTCATCATCGGCTACCTCAACAGCGTCGGACTACGAGGCAAAGACCCCTTCCTCTGCCCACTCGTCGCACAACGCCGCGCCTTATGACCGCGATCCGGATCAGCTACCCAGAACCCGCTCCAAACCAGCAGGAACGCGACCGCATTCGGTGAGGGAATTCGAAGCCGTCGATTGACGGCGCGCTGCGCTCGTTCATCCGACTGTGGTGAGGGCGTGGAACACGCAGTCAATGATCACCTGTGAGTTGGCGTCCAGGTGCATGACTTCGCCGTCGATCTGGATTGGAGTGGCCCTGGTAGCAGTGAACTCGCAGTGGGTGATCCGCGGCTGCTTTCCTAGTCCCACGGTCGCCGCTCGTAGGACCATCATGGCGATGCGCCATCGCCCCCGGTGAGGGCAGGACACGACTTCGAACAATCCGTCATCTGGTCGTCCTGAGTTACTGATGCGTCCGTACTTCGCCATCCGCGCAACGTTGGCGAAGACGAGGCTGTCGTACAGTGCTCGCTCCCCGGCGGCGGGCCTGATCTCGACGGGTTCAAGGCGGTTGAAGGTTCGCATGACCGAGATCAACTCCATCAAGGTTCCCTTCATGTCCTTGTTGAGACCGATGGCCATCAGCGGGGTCAGTCCGAAGCCGATGTAGGAGTGGGCGTAGCGGCTCCACGGCGCATTACTCGTTCGGACGGTCAGTCGCAAGAGATCCAAGCGTCGGGCCCGACCATCGACGATGCCCGCGACGAGCGGCATCCGTCGGGTGCTGCGGCGATGGTCATTGGCGTTTCCCCCGGCGGCCACCGCCGACATTGCACTACTGCCCTCGACGTCCATGATGCCGTTGACGACCTCGTTGTAGACGCCGTCGCCGCTCACGGCAACGATCAGAGGTCGCCCGGTTGCTGCCGCAGTGGCGGCCAGCTCGCGTGCGTGGCCCGCGTAACAAGTCGGCTGCACGGTAACAGGTACATCAGGCAACCGGCGACAAAGATCATCACGTACGCTCTCGGCCAAAGTCAGCGAGATACGAGGATTCGCCGGGTTGTAGACGAGAACAATCCGGTCGAAGAGTTCCCGGTGAAGAGCAACCACGCAACATGATCCGATCTCGACCGACCGCGTCCCTCAGTAGACGCAGACCTGCTCACAATTTATCGACCCGGTTCGATCGCGAAGGTCCATGCGCCGGCCGCCGTGACGTCGGCGGCCGTGGGATCCTGTCGCTTTGCCATGAGTGCGTACGCCACTAGGTATTCATCCGAGATCACGCTGACAGAGGCCGCCCGGTCAGCTTCTCCCCTGCGACGCCCGCCAGCGGGCTAGCTCAACCGCCTGGTTCATCACGAGCGTTGGCCAGTGTCCCGTACGCCGGTCCTTGACTCAACCTGTACGTCACGCTCGAGATCGTCGATCGGTCCTGGCGGCTTGGTCCACAGACGCCGGTCAAAGAGCAGCAGGCCAACCGCAACCAAGCACCAGACAAGGCAGTAGAGCCAGGTCATCCGAGTCGTGTCGGCGGCGGACTGCCATAGGGTGCTGGTCTCGATGGTGCCTTCGGTCGCGTGCGCGATCAGCGTGAGCAGCGAGCTGCCCGAGGCATGGTTGAACAACCAGGCGTACCAGAAAGTCACGGCGACGGTGGCTGTGGCCTCGATCGGGCTGGACCCGAACTGGGGCATAACGAAGAACGGGATATGCCAGATGGTGACCCCTATGGCCATCAGCACGGTGGCGGCGAATGGTGTCCGGGTGGTCTGCAGCTTGGGCTGAGCCCAGCCACGGAAGCTTGCCTCTTCGGGGAGCTGGGCGTTGAGGGGGTTGACAATATTGATGGCAATAGCCATCGGCAGGCTGTACCACACGGTGAACTCGGCGATGTGCGGCGCGGGTGCGCCCAGCGCGGTGTTCAGCCCGATTGACGCGAACTTAACCGACAAGGGCACAGCGACTGCGAGCACGTACCAAATCCAGCTGACCCGCCAACGGATCAGCCGCGACCCCATAGCTCGGAGCCCGGCGACGCCCTCGGTCAGGGATACGACGATCAATGCCGCGACCAGGACTCCGGGGGCGAAGAAGCTCTCCCAGAGGATGGCGGCCCAGCTGAGGGCGTAGGCGAGAAGAAAGAAGGTGACTACGGGATGTCGACGAATGACAGACATGACAGCCTTTCTGTCCTCAGGCCGTTGTTGACCCGGTCTCACGATTGCGGACTAGGGCCTCGAACCCCTAGCCGACAGACCCCCGGACTGTTAGGGCGGGTTTCTCCCAAGCCACGGTGAAGTGCCTCACGGCAATGGTGCTGCTATCGGCGCTCACTCAGCGGCCGCTCTTCGGTGGCCGGACCAGTGGCGCCTCACCCTGCCGAGTGACCTGCCGTCAGCGTGGGTCGAATCTCGTGAGCCAGGTGAGCTGTGACTCGCGCTCTTCAATGAGGCTGCTGAGCTGCTGGTTGAAGATGAGACCGTACTCAGCACCGATGTGGGCTTCGAAACTGGCCTCGTCCAGATATTGCTCGAAGACGAAAAACTTACGCGGATTGTCGCGTTCCTGATAGACGGTGAACTCGGCGTTACCCGGCTCGCGTCGCACCTTCTCGGCCAGACCGGAGATGAGCGTCTCAACCTCAGACTCCGAACCTGGTTTAGCGGTGAACTCGGCGTACAAAATCACTGGCATGCTC
This sequence comes from Propionibacteriaceae bacterium, assembly GCA_035649295.1. Taxonomy (GTDB): domain Bacteria; phylum Actinomycetota; class Actinomycetes; order Propionibacteriales; family Propionibacteriaceae; genus Microlunatus. Next base: position 2,014 of record DASRJV010000079.1, on the reverse strand, counting down.
GACACCTATCACGCTCGGCAACTCCGCATCATGTTGACAAGCTAGCGGCTCACCATCGGGACGCAACAACCACTAGATTGTGCGCATGAGTCGCTTCGTGGTGTGTGGAGAGGCTCTGATTGATCTGGTCCAGTCCGATACGGCGAGCAGGGACTCCTTCAGCTCGACGTGGCTGGCACTGTCGGCCGGCGGTCCGATGAATTCCGCAGTCGCCCTGGGCAAGCTCGGATGCGACACGCATTTCCTGGGTCGGATCTCCAGAGACGCCTTCGGGCGGCAGCTGCGCCAGCACATTCTTGAGGCGAACGTCAAACTCGATCTTGCCACCGAGGCGTCGCAGGCCACCTCGATTGCGGTCGTCAGTCTGGATGATCAGGGAGTGGCCAGCTACACGTTCCACTTCAGCGACACGGCGAATTTCGGCTGGCAGGTCGACGACCTGCCGGAGCTGAACAACGATGACTGGCTGCATATTGCGTCGTTGTCCTGCATCGTGAGTCCGGGTGCGGAGGTGCTGCTCGATTGGATGCGTGACGTCAGATCGGGCGTCTCATACGACATCAACGTGCGACCGACGGTGATCACCGATCCCGATGTCTACTTGAGCAAGGTGCAGCCCTGGCTCCGTGTGATCGGTCGACGTCAGGGGATCCTCAAGGCAAGCGACGAGGACATCAAGTTCCTCGCCGAGGCGGCTGGCATTGACGCCGGTGAAAGTGGTAGTGATCCCGTTGAGCTGGCGGCACGGTGGGTCGAAGAGTACGGCTTGGGGCTTGCTGTGATCACACTCGGGCCAGGTGGTGTAGCCGCCGTCGAGCCAGGCGGAAACATCACACGAGTCCCCGGCTTCCCGACCAAGGTTGTCGACACGGTTGGTGCCGGCGATACCTTCATGGCGGGTTTCTTGGACGGCTATGTGAAGCTCCAGCTCGGGCTCGCAGGCTCTCTGGAACGCGGCGCGGCGGCTGCCTCAATCGTCTGCTCCAGGCGAGGGCCGCAGCCGCCGACATCGGCCGAGGTGGACGATCTGATTGCGGAGAGACCCTAGATCCTGCGGGTTTCCGTCCTGGTTTCAGCTCACCACGCCCTGTCAGTGGCCAGCCATTGAGATCTTCGGCTCTTCGTCCGGAATGTCGGCGAACCGGTCGTGCGATCTGAGGTCAAAGATTGCGTAGGCCAATACGCCCAGGAAGCAGACTGCGGCCACGATGAACGCCAGCGCGATACCGAACCGGTCGGCCAGCAGGCCCTGGAGTGGCGGCATGATGGCGCCGCCGACGATCGCCATGACCAGACCGGCGGCTGCGAATTTGGTGTCCACACCGAGACCGTGCAGCGCCACCCCGTAGATCGTGGGGAACATCAGAGACAGGCAGGCGGACACCCCGACGAGCGCCCACGCCCCGGACAGGCCGGGGAAGAACGCGGCGTAGAGACAGAGCAGAATGGCGATGCTGGCCATGATCGCAAGCAGCTTCGTGGCCCTGACGTAGCCCATCAGCCAGGTCATGACGAACCGGGAGATGAAGAAGAGGATCAGGCTAACCTGCAGGAAATAGGCACCCTGGACCGCGGTGCCACCGGGGACCACCTCTGCGACATAGAGCACGATGTAGGTCCAGGTGCAGACCTGGGCTCCGACATTGAAGAACTGGGCGAGGACCCCGTAGCGCCAGTGGTGGTTGTGGTGCAGCCGGCGGACGGTGTCGCCGAAATGCAGGTGGTGGCTGTCCGAGGCGACCTCCTCGTGACTTCTGGGAACCTTCTTTATGAATAGGCCAATCCAGATGATGACCAGCGCGACCGCCAGGCCAAGGTAGGGGTTCATGATTGCGTTGAGCTCGCCGGTCTGGATCGTGACGAGCTGGTCGTGTGGCATCGTGGCCCGCTGTTCAGGTGTGGCCGGGTTCATCTTCGGCAAGACGAGGACGGCGGCCAGCAGGACACCGAGGTTGGTTCCGAGCGGGTTGAACGACTGCGCCAGGTTGAGCCGCCTGGTCGCAGTGCCCTCCGG
>DASRJV010000078.1:0-3649 GCA_035649295.1 Propionibacteriaceae bacterium | reverse complement strand
TCAGCCAACCGCGGAGCACCCGGCGTCGCGGGGTGACAGACGGCGCGAGCGTCACGGCCTGGTCGCCAGCGGCCGCCGCGTCGCTTGGTGATCATGGAGCGCGCTCCCCCACGTCCAAATTTCCGACCGATGCGGAGTCTTCGACCCTCAATCCGGCGCCCGGGCATCGAGAAGTCCGCAATGGTCGGAAATTTGACATCAAGAGCGCCAGCTCGCAGCCTTACGCGCTCGGAAAGTGTGCAGCATGCCGCGCTGCCAGCCCGAGGCAGTGCGCACCTCGACGTCGGTGAATCCCGCGCGGTAGAGGCGATCGACGAAGGTCTGGATCGAGTCGAAGGACCGCACGCTACGCCACAGGTAGCGATAGAGCCGTGTCCGCCGTGAGGTCAGCCAGCCCAGCGGAATGATCACGAGCCAGCACGCCAGAGTCCAGATCAGCTGTGCGCGACGCGATCCGGCAATCGAGTACTCCTGAACGACCAGCACACCGTCGTCGGCAAGGAGGTCAAATACTGCGGCGAGGACTGCGTCCCGGTCAGCGAGATTGCGGAACAGGTACGCCGCAAAGGCTCCGTGGACTTTTTCGCCCAGCCCCCACAAGTCCCGGGACCAGTAGATCTCCTCGGCCGGCCCGGCCTCGAACCGGACACCTGTGGGCCACCTCTTGGCACGCGCCTGCTCGAGCATGCCCGCAGACGCGTCCACACCCACTATGGCGAAGTCGAGGCCAGCCGTCCCGGCAGCCTGCTGGACGGCGCGGGTGGAGGCGCCGGACCCGCAACCAAGATCAACAAGATGAACCTGAGGCGGAGGGCCGGCAAGCTTCGGCAGCCACTCCACCAGCGCGTCGGCCGCCGCACGCAGGTGTGCGTGGTAGCTAGGGTTGAGCGCCACCATGAGGTCATAGCTAGGCGCGACCTCATCGAATGCCGCCGCGAGGTTCTCAGCCGTGATCATGGCACCCGCCATGCGCCCATCGACAGGCTCAGGGCGCATCTTCCACACTTCGATCAACCTCCTGGGATGACGGCCGACGATCCAGCCACCGCCGCCACAGCAGGATAGCGAGAGTCACCATGGCAAATCCGAAACCAAAGTCTTCGATCGGGATGTCCCACGGCGCTCGCAGCCCCAGAATCTCATCCGGGTTGTAGATCACGATCGGAGCGGAGAGTTTGGTCAGCCAGCCGTCGACAGGAATCTGGAACGCAAAGACGATCACCATCGTCCACCAATACTGGGCAGTCTTGAAGATCCCCGACCTGAAATAGAGAAGCTCCAGGACGACCACGGCTACCACCGCGAAAACCGTGATCACCGTGTACTCAGGCACCAGGACCCGCCTCTCCTACTCGTGATCTTCGTCGCAGCAGGCTGAGCACTCGGCCGACCGCCTCGTACGTCAGCAGCCCGCAGATGGGCACCACGACGAAGAACACCAGCTCCTCGATCGGCATGCCGAAGATCAACTTCCAGCCGGTCGTGAAACGGGCGCTATAGCTCCAGTGATCACGCAAGATGCCGACGATATCCCAGATAGAAAAGATGATCACTACTGGGATTATTGCGAAGACCAAACCAGCTGCGCGCCGGTAGACCCGAGCGCTCAATACGAACTCCAGCGGCAGTGTGATCAGCAAACAGCACGCCATCAATAACAGGTACTGGAAGTGGTCGAGATGGGCCACTTCCCAACCGTACAAGGCCAGATGGAACCGGCACCGAATAGTTCATCTGCAGGAAAAACGCCTCAGGGATGATCGGATCAGCGAGAGCCAGATTGTTATTCGTTTTCCTGTCCACGCCGTCCGAAACCGCTACCATCAACACCATGCCAGCTGGGCTAACCCCTGATTCGGGGCTTCGCCGCAGCGGAGGTTCGGGGGATTTACGGCAAGGAAATCTAACCCAGATCCTTCGCTACGTACGCGACCATGGAGCGAGTAGCCGCCACGATATTGCGCGGGGCTGCGGTCTTGGCATCTCCACCATGACCGACCTGATCGGCGAACTTCGGGCACGCCGGATCGTCAAAGAGCTGGATCCGATTCGCAGGCCCGGAGCTGGCCGACCGACTCGCCCGATTGACTTCGACGGTGAGCCGTGGTGCGTCCTCGGCGTACGTGTCGACCTCGACGGATTCCAATTCGCCGCTTCAACCCTGGGAGGGCGAGAGCTGTGGCGCGACAGCGTGACGGCCAACCTCCGCGGGTCGGACGCGGACGCCGGTTTTGCCGCGCTTGACCGCGAGCTGCGCACCCAGCTTGGTCGGCTGCCAGCTGACAAGCAGCTGATCGCGGTGGAAATCGGCGTGCCCGGCTACGTCGCTGAAGACCGGGCAACTGTGGCCTTGTCCGAGAACCCTGAGTGGCAGAACTTCCCGCTCAGCGCCAAGGTGAGCACGACTCTGGCTGACCTGGGAATCGAGGGCGCCCATGTCGGCGTGACCAAGGACAGCCAGCTGGCAGCCCTGCATGCCGTCCGAGTTGAGCTGCGCTTGCGGCCCGATGCCATAGCTGCTTACTTCGGTGGGCTGCGCAGCGTCGGCAGCGGCCTTGTCGTCGACGGCGAGATTTTCCCTGGCGCCGGCGGGGGTGCTGGCGACTTCGGTCATCTCAACGTCGATCCCTCAGGTCCGGCTTGCTCCTGCGGTCGGAACGGCTGTCTGCAGTCGCTGATCGGGCCTCAGAATCTGCTGACCGGTGGCGATCTCCTGCCCGCCGATGAAGCGGCTCGGCTCATCGACGAACGGCCCGAGGAAGCGATCAGGAAGACCGTCGAGGCCATGGATGAAGGCCAGGCCGCGATGCTCCAGCTGCTCAAGCGTGCCGGCGCCGCCTTGGGTGACGCGATTGACGACGTGATCGGTGTCGCCAACCCGCACACAATCATCCTTGGCGGGTACCTAGGCGCGATGAGTGCGCACCTGATGGCGTCCATTGACGAGCGCATCGCCCACCGGCTGGCGATCCCAGCATTCGCCGGTACGAAGGTCGTTGCTGTCGAACCGAACGTGCCCAGGGTCGTCGGCGGAGCTGTTCTGGCTGCCCGGGACGCCTGCTTCTATGACCCGCTCACCCTGACTCGACCGGTTTGATTGCTCCGCTCGCTTCGCTCGTTCCGCGCGGATCGCGCCTCTGAGCTCACCTACTTCGTCGTCGCTCGGGGACGAAGAGCGTGTCCCCTCGTTCCTCCTCAGCACGGCGAGGGCGCGATCCGAGTTTGATTGCTCCGCTCGCTTCGCGGCCGCGCGGAGTCAGCTGATCAACGCCAGCATCAGGACGACAGTTCGCCGGCTGTGATCACGACGGCCGCTGCGGTCCAGGCAAGCGGGGACACTGAGGCTGGCTGGCCGTCGGGCAAGACCTTCTCAGAAAGCGAACCCGCAGCCGTACGGTGCTGGTCGAGCCAGCGCAACCACGCCAGGGCCTCGTCACGACGACCGAGAAACGCCGCAGTCATCGCACGGCTGGCGGTCACGTTCGTCCAACTGACACCGTCCCGGCGCCAGGATCCGCCTGGAGCCAGTCCCCCGCCCGGACGCGACATCACCAATGGTGCTTGTTCCCAAGCGTGAACCACCTCCGCGTCCACGCTTGAACCCAGAGGAGGCAACAGAAAATCGACGCCAAGATCAATGCTGTCGCCG
>DASRJV010000077.1:0-4996 GCA_035649295.1 Propionibacteriaceae bacterium | reverse complement strand
GGGCGACAGCGAGGACAACGAGTCGAACGCCTCCAGCGTGCTACTCCCGGTCGCCACCCTTGACGAAGTCGAGCTGACTATCGGACGCGTGCTGCCCGGCTTTGATCTTGATGACATCCAACTGCATACGTCGCCGAGTCGCGCGCGCTGGGTGCGCTGGTTCGACTTCTGGACCCTCCGTTACGGCTGGGACGACCGAACCCTGATCACCGAACAGGGCTGGTTCACCCACGTACGCGACGTCGTCCCGCACGCCAAGACCCAGTCGGTACGCATCGAGCAAGGTCCGCTGCAACGGCTGCTCCGCCTGGCCGACGTCCATGTTCACACCCCGAGAGGGCCAGTGAACGCCGTGGCGCACCAACTGGAGGAGCACACTGCCCGCGAGCTGGCGCTGAGCCAGCTGGATCGGGCGCGAGCCGCCCGATCCGCCGAGCGGCAGCGCCGAGCGGTCGAGGCAGTGCATACCGATGATCATCACGGCGAGGCCGAGCTACTTGCGGCCTTCGGCACCGGTCGTGATCAATTACTCGGCGCCGGAGGCGAGAGCGAAGTGTTCGCGATTGATCTTGAGCGAGTGCTGCGGCTGTACCGGAGTCGACACGAGGCGCCGCGCCGCACGGCTGTCCAGCTGCACGCCCTCTATCAGAGCTGGGCGGGCAGCGACATCGGCCTGGAGCTGCCCCTGATCCTTGACATGGGCGAGCGCAACGGGCGGTTCTTCACTGTGGATCGTCGGCTCTCAGGTCGGAACTTCTCCGGCTGGCTGCAACATGCCGACATGGCCGAACGGCGCCCGGCGTTGATCAGCTTCCTCGATGCCACCGAGCAGTTGCAACTACTGCCGAGTCCGGTGCCAGGCTTCGCCCGGCTGATCGGCGAGACACCGCCGCAGCAATTCAGCACTCTCGTCGAGCTGCTCTCCAGCATGCTGCAGGGACCGCTCCACAGCAGCCGGCCTCAGCTGGAACGTGACATTCCGGACGTGGCCGAGGTGTGGAACCGGCTGCATGGCGAACTGGCACAGCGGTCCGTCGCCCCTGCGATGGTGCACGGTGATGTCTGCCCGCCCAATGCCTACATCAGCCAGAGTCCCCAGGGACCGGTGGTTACCGGAATCGCTGATTTCAGCCCGCACACGGTGCACGCCGACCCACTGCTGGACCTGGCCGGCGCCTTGATCTTCCTTGAGCTCGAGCCGTACGCCGACGCAGCGGCAGACGCGGCCTGGCTGGAAGCGGTGGCAGTGGAACGCCACGGACGAGACATCGTTCGCTGGATCGATGCGTACCGGCGCTTTTACGGCTTCTATTTTTCCAACGCGTACGCATTCGACCCGCACCTCTACGCGTGGTGCCTGCGCCAGCTGAGTCGCTGAGCTTGCAGCCGCGGATCTGTGACGCTACTCAGTCTGGGCTGGAGCTTGTCTGGTGGCTGTGAGCGGCGGATAGTTGGCGCAGGGAAAGGCGGCCGACCCTTGAATCTGCAACCTGCTGACCTGCGTACGCTCCAGTTCGGACCGTTGTGGGTGCTGAGCTCTCTGGCTGGAACGTACAACCGATTCAAGAGCTACGAGCTCGCCGCCTTCTGGGACACGGTCGTTGCAGTGGCGTTGCGCACACCGCACCCGGCGCGGGACATCCTCACCTCCATGACGGAAGACCGCCCTGGTCTGCTGCTTGACTTCGAGCTCGATGACCGACCTGTTGTGTCTGGGCTGCGGCGCATCGTGGCAATCCTGGACCGAATCGAGCCTGAGGCATCCGCCGACTTCAGGCTGGCGCTGCTCAGGATCGGGGCTGCAGTCGCTCGCAACCGCGGCCCGTACGGCCGGACCATCACACCAGAGCATGAGCAGCTCTTGCTGCTGATCGCAGAGCTGCTGGACATGGATTCACTGGACGACATCGGCGACGACGTTTTGGTCTGAACTCTGAGCTGCATCCGCAGTGAAGATCTGGCCCCTCCCGGCGGCGGCCGGATATCGCTAGGCTCGCGAGCATGAGCGAAGAACAGGTACGAAGCGCGCCCGTGCTCGGCATCGACATCGGCGGCAGCGGCATCAAGGGAGCGCCCGTCGACCTTGCGACGGGTGAGTTCACGGCGAAGCGACTTCGCATCACCACACCCCAGAGGTCGACACCGAAGAATGTGGCAGAGGTGGTCGCTGAAATCGTGGACAGCTTCGTCGACATCATCGGTGACGGGCCGCTCGGCGTCACCATTCCGGCCGTTGTAACCCATGGCAAAACCCGATCTGCCGCGAATATTGACAAGTCGTGGATCGACGCCGAGGCGGAGAAGATCTTCGAGGATCGCCTGGGGCGCGACATTCTGCTTGTCAATGATGCCGACGCGGCCGGTATCGCCGAGGTGCACTACGGCGCCGCCAAGGGCCATCCCGGCCTAGTGCTGATGGCGACGCTCGGCACCGGGATCGGCACCGCGATCGTTTACCGCGGCGTCCTCATCCCGAACTCGGAGCTAGGGCATATCGAGATCGACGGGCACGACGCCGAGAAACGTGCCGCCGCCAGCGCCAGGGAGCGAGAGGGCCTCTCCTTCAAGGAGTACATTCCGCGCCTCCAGAAATATTTGGAGCGACTCGAGGCTTTGTTGTGGCCGGACCTGATTGTGATCGGTGGCGGCATCAGCAAGAACTCCGACAAGTTCATTCCGAAGCTCAAGCTCAATGCCGAGGTGGTGCCGGCCAACCTGCTGAACACCGCCGGAATTGTCGGCGCGGCGTGGCTTGCAGCCGACCGCCAGATCCACCCCGACGAGCTCAGGTAGGGCCGCTCCAGAGGTGTCGCAGGTTACATTCGCTCCAAGGGCTCAATTCCGAGCATGGTGAGGCCAGCGGCGAGCACCCGCTTTGTCGCCAAGCACAGCGCGAGCCGCGAATCCCGCAATGCTCCCGAAGACTGCAGCACTGGACACTGTTCGTAGAAGATGGCCAACGCGCCAGACAACTCGTAGAGGTAGTTGCACAACCTGTGCGGCTGCAGAGTGCGGACCACCTCGTCCACGCTGTCCCCGAACCGGATGAGCAGCAAGGCCAGCGCTTGCTCAGCCGGCTCCTCCAGCACCAGCACCTTCGACTGCTCTCCGTAGCCGCGAGCCGCAGCCTTGCGCAACACCTGGGTCACCCGGGCGTGCGCGTACTGCAGGTAGGGTCCGGTGTTGCCTGTGGTCTGCACCATCCGGCTGACGTCGAACACATAGTCCTTGTTCAGCCCGTTGGATAGATCGGCGTACTTGATAGCGGCGAGTGCGACGGGTGGCGCAGCTTGCTCCTCGGCGGCGTCCAGCAGCGTATTGAGGTTCACCGCGGTGCCCTCACGGGTCTTGAACGGTTTTCCATCGGTACCCAAAACCGTGCCGAACGCGACATGCTCGGTGATGACGTCGTCGGGCAGAAAACCCGCCTTGCGCGCAACGGCGAACACCAGATCGAAGTGATCGGACTGCCGCGCGTCCACGACGTAAATGATCCGGTTGGCATGCAGGTCGCGTACCCGGTGCCGGATCGCCGCGAGGTCAGTCGCCGAGTAGCCGAAACCACCGTCGCTCTTGCGTACGATCATGGGGGCAGCGAAGCCGTCGACGAAGACGCACAGCGCGCCGTCGTCGATCACCGCCGTACCGTTGCGTTCCAGCTCGGCGACGATCGCTGGAAGATCATCGTTGTACATGGATTCACCAGCAAGATCATCATCGGTGAGCAGCACACCCAACCGTCGGTAGCCGGCATTGAAGCCGGCGAGTGAGACGTTGATCAACTCCCGCCAGGTGCCGCGCGTCTGCTCGTCACCTGACTGCAGAGCAACTACACGGCGCCGGGCGCGATCGGCGAACTCAGTATCTGCGCGGAAGTGTGCGCTGGCACGGGTGTAGAGCTCCTCCGCCTCCGGCAGGGTCAGAGTCGACGCCTCGATGCCCTCGTCCAGAATCTGCTCGACCAGCATTCCGAACTGGGTGCCCCAATCGCCAATGTGGTTCTGCGCGATCACGTGGTGGCCAACGCCGCCGATCACGCGACGCAGACAATCGCCGATCACCGTTGAGCGCAGATGCCCGACATGCATCTGCTTCGCCACGTTCGGTGCAGAGTAGTCGATCACCACAACCTGAGGATCTGACACCTGTAGGACGCCGCTGTTCGGGTCGGCAAGCTGGTCGGTCGCAGCCTGAGCCAACACGTCGGTTCGCAGCCGGAAATTGATGAAGCCGGGTCCCGCGATCTCGGGCGGCTCGCACAGGTCGGCAACTTCCAGCTTGGCGATGATGTCCGCGGCAACCTCACGCGGTGACTTGCGTTCGCTGTTGGCCAAACGCAAAGCCACGTTCGACTGATAGTGGCCGAACTGCGGCTTCGTGGCAGGCCGGAGCTCCGGGTCGACGCCGGTAACGGCCTCGATCCGGGCACTCAGCAGCGAAGGAACGGAGGGCACAAAGGGAGATTATTTCACTGCGGCCAACTGGCGGTCTCCGACGCACTCGGCGCCGGGACATCGGAGGTTTGGGCGTGGTTGCTCATCTGCCCCCTGGTGGCTCTTGCCAGCGATAGATCTGGCCGTCGCGCAGCTCGACAGCGGCAGGCTCCGCCGGCGGTGCCGCAGCCCGCAGCCACGCCATGACCTTGGTGCGTCCGCGCAGCCGCGTGCCATCAGCCGCTGTCCAATGCAGGTAGGGATGCAACATCGGGTGCAGCCTTTCCCAGTCGCGCTCCAGCATCGCCCCATGCGCCGCCCGCGTCGCGTCCTCCACGGAGCCACGATGGCATCACTCAGGGCCGGGCTGGCACTGCGGGCACCAGAAGCTGTGCCGCTCTTCGCCGCGCGGCCCGAGCTCCTCGGTCCGGATGGGTGTGCCACACCGGCGACACGGCTGGCCCGAGCGCTGATAGACGTAGGCTCGTCGGCCATGTCGCAGATCACCAGTTGTGGACTGCTCGGCACGCCAGCGGTTCGCCATGAGTAGGCGGTGGCTGCGA
>DASRJV010000076.1:0-2067 GCA_035649295.1 Propionibacteriaceae bacterium | reverse complement strand
GGTGCCTGGATTGCCGACGAACACCAGGTGCCTGGTGATCGTGGGTGATTTCAAGCCTGCTTTGTTTCGCAGGGTTTCGACCCGCAGCACTGCCACCTGCCGGTGGATCTCGGCTTTGACCTCGGTGAGTCCAATCAGAGCATCGAGCTCGGCCAGCAGCTCCGCCAGTGTCTTCGGTTCGGGTTCTGGCTTCGCCCCGGCTAGGTGGGCTGGCCCTCCAGCTGAATCTTCAGTGGTGTGCGCTGAGCCCGTCGAAGCGCCGGGCGGTCGCCCTTCGACAGGCTCAGGGCGCAAATCGGACTGCTCAGGGTGTAGATCTGAGCCGATCTCGGGAAGGCCACCCGGTATGTCCAAGGCGCTCAGGTCGAGCGAGGTCTGATCGAGGGCACGAAGCATGTCAAATACCTCAGGCCGGGTCGTCGTACGTGGTGTGGGTGCGGTCAGCGTCCCTAGCTGAGCAGCTGCGGCGACAGCGGCGTTACCAGCGGTCCTGGGGTTGGGTACTCCCAACGTCTGTGCTGCGCGACAGACCTCGGCCAATGCCTCGGCGTAGCTGGCGGCGTTCGGTGACCTGTCCAGGATGAGCTGTCCGAGCAGCAGTGTGGGCGCAGCCCGCCAACGTCGGCCGCGGTGCGCTGCGTCGAAGAAGGACTGAGGATCCGGATGACCGGTCTGCGCACACCAGTCCCGATAGGCCTGCTCCGCTGACTCGCCGACCGCGGCCGCAAGGGCCTCGCCCTCGCGGACTGCGGCCTCAGGCTGCAGGCCGGCCGCGGCGGCAACGCTGCGGAGGTCGTCCAAGGCTGCAGCAAGGGTGCGGGTCGACGGCTCTGTCACGGCAGGTCCAAAGTGCTGCGCGGCGGCGGCTCCGGCGCAGGCTGATCGCCGATGTTCAATGCACCTCCGGTGGAGGCATGGCCGAACTTCTCCTGCAGGAAGCGGCCATGCACGATCAGCGCATCCGCGTCGACTCGGACCACCGCGTCAAAGATCTTGTCCATGGTGGCGCTCAGCAGGTCGAGCTGATCGATCAGCAGCATCAGTGAGGTCTTGCCGTTCTCGATCGGCCGCGAATCGGCCCATTGCCGTGGCAGCCGGGTGTACGCGCCGATCGCTTCGGGGAGGTAATCGGTAGCGGTTGCCATGACTGAGTAGGCGTCCGGGCTGCCGAGTCCGAGATTGCGGAGCCGGGGCATGGTGTCGCGTACGGTCTGTGCAACCCGGCGGACTCTGGACTGAACCGGAGCCGGCACGGCGCCTCCGTCGACCATCTGCTCAACCTGATCCAGCGCGCCCATGATGTCGGATTCCGTCGGCGCTGCGGGTGCTGGCGGCGTCAACTGCTCTGGGGCCGGTTGCGGACGCCGCCCGGTGATGGTTGCGATCCAGTCCTTGAACCCCATGAGCTGCAAACGATGATCAGAAGCCGGATTCGGATCAGCGCAACCCGCCGGTGGTGGCGGTGCCACCCTCAAGGTCTAACGCGCCTGAGGCGAGCTGCTCATCTTGCCGACGGACTCGATCGAGGTACTCACGCGACTTGGCGACCTCCGTTTCCAAGGTGCCGATGGTGGCTGCCATGGTGTCCAGCGCCTGAAGTTTGAAGTTGTCGATGGAGTCCATCGTGGCGTAGATGTTCTGGAACGCCGCCTGCAGCTGTGGCAGTCCGATGGTCGCGGAAGCTGCCTGCTGCTGAATCTTCGCGGAGCTGTCACGCATCATCTCCGAGGTGCGCTGGATCAGGTCGGAGGTCGTGGTGTTGAGAGCCGTGATCTGATCGAGAACCAATCTCTGATTTCCAAGGGCCTGTGCCACGATCACCGCCGTACGGAGAGCCGAGATTGTTGTGGTCGAAGCCCGGTCGACGCCTTTGATCAATTCAATGTTGTTCTTGATGATGATGTCGATGGCGAGATAACTCTGGATTGAGACCGCGAGCTGGGTCAGCAGGTCTTGGTGCTTTTGACGGACGTAGAACAGTACGTCCTGGCTCAGCGCCTTTGCCCGCTCGGGATCAGAGATTTCCAGCTGGGCGATCGTGGCGGCGAGCCGTGCGTCGAGCCGCTC
>DASRJV010000075.1:0-4645 GCA_035649295.1 Propionibacteriaceae bacterium | reverse complement strand
CACACCTCATCCAGACTGGCCAGGTCATGGCGGGCCTCGGCCTGCACGACGTCAGGAGCCGGGACGACGCTGTGCAGCGGGTCGCAACATACGCCCGGCATCATCCGGATGCGCAGGTCATCATCGGGCACGGCTGGGATGAACGAGCCTGGCCGGAGCCGATGCCACCGACCCGAAGCGAGCTCGACCGCGCGGCCGGCGGTGTTGCGGTCTACCTGTCGCGTGTCGATGTGCACTCGGCAGTTGTGTCATCCACTCTTCTTGATCAACTTCCTGGTGTCTCGGAGGCGAGCGGATATCGTCCGGACGGGCTACTCAGTCGCGAGGCTCATCATCTATGCCGCGGCAGCCTGGACCGGCTCTTCACTGACCAGCAGCGTCGATCGGCTGCGCGTACGGCGCTTCGGGCGGCGGCGGCGCAGGGTGTGGCCACCGTGCACGAACTGGGCGGCCAGCATCTGGGGCCGATCGAGGACCTCACTCGAGTCCGTGATGCGGCGACCGAGCTTGGCATGGGAATCGCGAGCTACTGGGGGGAGCTTGCCACTGAGCCGACCATCGAGTGGGCGCAGAGTGCCGGCGTGGCAGGGCTGGCTGGGGATCTCTGTGTCGACGGCGCCATCGGCTCGCGTACCGCGTCGCTGCGTGAGCCGTACGCCGATGCCGAGACCCGCGGCGCCCGTTACTTGTCCGAGCAGCAGATTGCCGATCACGTGATCGCCTGTACTCGGTCTGGACTGCAGGCTGGCTTTCACTGCATCGGCGACGACGCGGTGGCGGCTGCTGTGGCCGGCCTGCGCCAAGCGGCGGAGATCCTTGGGGTCCGAGCTGTTGGTGCGGCCCGCCACCGCTTGGAGCACCTGGAGATGATCTCCGAGGCCGATATCGCAACCTTGGCCGAGCTGGGCGTGGTAGCGAGCATGCAGCCGGCCTTCGACGCAGCCTGGGGGAGCCCGGGCGAACTGTACGAGCAACGTCTCGGTCCCACCCGTGCCCGGGCCATGAACCGTCTGGGCACTCTCCAGCGCAGCGGCGTACCGCTCGCGTTCGGCACGGACTCCCCGGTCACCCCGCTCGCCGGCTGGGCGACCGTGCGGGCCGCGGTGCTGCATTGGCATCCCGGCGAGCGGTTAGGTGTCGCCTCGGCCTTCGACGCGGCAACCAGAGGTGGGCACTGGGCAGCTTTCGCGGGCAACGCGGGCACCATAACGGTCGGAGCTGTAGCCGATCTTGCCGTCTGGGATGTCGGAGATTCCGGTCTGGAAGGCCCGGCGCCCTTGCCGCGGCTAGATGCTGGTGCCTTGCCGACCTGCGTGGCCACGATCTCCAAGGGCCGGCTGATCTACCAATCGGAGTTGTTTGAGGTTAGGTAGGCTCGGTCCGTGTCTCGGCCCCTCGCGTCACTGACGCGCCCGTACGCGGTCGAGACTCCAACCACGCAGCCCAATCCCATGCTGCTGCTACTTCGCGTCGTGGTCGTGCTGCTTGCCGGTGCGGCGCTGGGGCTGAGCTGGCAGCCATACGGTCTGTGGCCGCTACTCGGCGTTGGCATTCCCGCGTTCACGCTCGCCGTACGTGGGGCGCGGCCGCTTGTCGCTCTCGGGCTTGGCTACCTGTTCGGTCTGATCATGCTGACTCTCGCCGTCAGCTGGGTGCATGTTCTCGGAGCCTGGATCGCAGCAGTGTTAATCATTTTCATGGCGCTGTACTTCGGTCTCCTGGGATTGGCCTTGATGCTGGTCGGACGCCTGCGCTGGTGGCCGCTGGCAGCCGCCTGTTGTTGGGTGCTGATCGAGTACACGTACTCGCGGATTCCGTTCGGGGGCTTCGGCTGGACCCGCATCGGGTACGCGGCCGTCGACACGCCGCTGGCCGGGTTTTTCCCAATCATCGGGGTCGCGGGAGTGTCCTTCGTGGTAGCCCTGCTCAGCCAGCTCGTTGCCTGGATCGTCCTTGCCGTGTGGACAGCGCGGCGGGGGAGGCCAGCGCGGCGGAGCCATGTCGTCATCGCCGCCGTAGCGGCTGTCAGCCTCGTCCTGCTTGGATCAGCTTTCCGGCTCTACCAAGTCGAGCCCGCAGTGAGTGCAGCAGGCAGCGTACGGGTCGGGATCGTGCAGGGAAACATCCCCGGCCGGGGCATTGAGGCCATGGGTCGTGCTCGATCGGTCACCAACAACCACTTGTCCGAGACGATCCAGCTGATGACCAGAGCACGACTGGGCGAGGTTCCGGAGCCGGATTTCTTGCTCTGGCCGGAGAATTCCACAGACATCGACCCGACCGCGGACCCGCTCACCAAGCTGACCGTGCAGGCCGCCGCGGATGTGGCTGATCGCCCCATTCTGGTTGGCGCTGTGATGCAAGGCCCAGGCGTTGACGAGCGCCAGACCGCAGCACTGTGGTGGGACCCGGATCGCGGGCCCACCGCCCGGTACGACAAGCAGAACCTTGTGCCGTTCGGTGAGTGGATTCCCTTCCGTGCCCAGCTGCTGCCGCTGATCCCGCTGTTGGAGCAAGTTGGCGCCCAGTCAGTGCCCGGCACGCGTCCGGGTGTTCTCGACGTCGCCGTGGACGGGCGTCCTATCAAGATTGGTGATGCCATCTGCTTCGAGCTCGCCTATGACCAGACGATGTACCGGTCTTTGATCGGCGGCGCGCAGATCTCGATGGTGCAGAGCAACAACGCGACCTACGGCGGCACCGGCCAGATCGAGCAGCAGTTCGCCATCACTCGGGCGCGCGCTATGGAGAGCCGCAGGGAGATCGCAGTAGCAACCACGAACAGCATCTCTGGTTTCATCAATCGAGATGGATCAGTCACAGCCCGCACTCAGGAGTTCACAGCACGGAGCATGGTCGTCGAGATGCCTTTACGGAGCGCGCTGACGCCGGCCATCCGAATCGCCCCCTGGCTGGAAAGAGGCCTGGCGCTTGTGGCTCTGCTGACCTGCCTTGTTGCAGTACTCGCTAGGATCCGGCAATCCCGTACGGCAGCCAGTGAACACCGGATCGCGCCACGCGCCGCGCTGAGGAGGAGGGAGGGGACACGCTTTCCGTCCCCGAGCGACGACGAAGTAGGCGCGCTCCAAAGGCGCGATCCGCGCGGAGCGAGCATTGCGAGCGGAGCAATCAAGCACGCCATCGAACCCGAGAAAGAGATTCCCGTTGAGCCAACCGACGCCCCCGGAAACCAGTCAGAACGAGATGGAAGGGGAGGCACCGATCTGGGCCACGCTCGGACCGACTCTCGTGATCATCCCGACCTACAACGAGTCGGAGAACATCGCACGCATCATCAGCCGGACGCGTAAGGCAGTTCCGGACGCTCACATCCTGGTCGCCGATGACAATTCGCCCGACGGTACGGGCAAGGTGGCCGATGACATCGCGAGTGCTGATGACCACGTGCATGTCATGCACCGGCTCGGCAAGGAAGGCCTCGGCGCCGCGTACCTGGCCGGTTTTGAGCGGGGCCTCAACGAGGGCTATGAGGTGCTGGTCGAGATGGATGCCGATGGCTCGCATCAGCCAGAGCAGCTCCCGGAGCTGCTGAACGCGCTCGTCGATGCTGATCTTGTTCTCGGATCGCGTTGGGTCGAAGGCGGCGAGGTGCTCAATTGGCCGAAGTCCCGTGAGGTGCTGTCGCGCGGAGGCAACCTCTGGACCCGCATCATGCTCGGTATCCCGCTGCGCGACGCAACCGGCGGATTCCGTGCCTTTCGCCGTAAGACGCTGCTCGGGCTGGGACTGGACAATGTCGCCTCGGCGGGCTACTGCTTCCAAGTCGATCTCGCTTGGCGAGCGTTGAAGGCCGGATTTCGGGTAGTCGAGGTGCCGATCACCTTCATCGAACGGGAGTATGGCGACTCGAAGATGAGCAAACGGATCGTTCTCGAGGCGCTCGCCTTGACCACGATGTGGGGGGTGGCCCATCGCGCAAACCAGTTGCGCGGGCTCGTCACAAGGCGGAAAGTTCTGAACTCATGAGACTTCGTCATGGATGGCCGTTGGTGCTATTGGCGGTGCTGTTGGTCGCCATCCCGATAGTCGAGGTCTGGCTTCTCGTGCAGGTCGGCCAACAGCTGGGATTGCTGCCGACGGTGCTCATTCTCGTCGTGGAGGCAGTCATCGGCGTCCTCCTCATGCGTCACGAGGGAGCACGTGCCTGGAAGGCGCTGAATGATGCCTTTACCAAGGGCAAAGTTCCGACTGGCGAGCTTGCCGACGCTGCGCTGATCCTCGTCGGCGGTGTCCTGCTGGTGCTGCCCGGCTTTCTGACCGACATCATCGGATTCCTGTTCCTGCTGCGCTGGACTCGGCCACTCGCCCGCAAGATGA
This sequence comes from Propionibacteriaceae bacterium, assembly GCA_035649295.1. Classification (GTDB taxonomy): domain Bacteria; phylum Actinomycetota; class Actinomycetes; order Propionibacteriales; family Propionibacteriaceae; genus Microlunatus. The sequence goes on along the minus strand of DASRJV010000075.1, from coordinate 307 downwards.
TCGCCTTCTTCGTGGCACGACGGATCAACCGACTAGGTATTCCGGTGATGCGGGCGCGACTGGACCGCGACAACCTGATCGAGGGTGAGACGGTTGAGTCACCTCAACCTCCCCGCCATGGCCCTGAGGAGCCGGTCATCATCGCGGGCGAGATCGAGGAGCCCTCGCCATCAGGACGCCCCGAAGAACGCTCCTAGCCGGGTAGGCGGAACGATGCGCGCGCGATCCCTCGCGAGCGGAGCGAGCAATCAAACATTCCGCGAGCACCTCGAAACAAGACAGCTGCGAGCGTCGGGAAATCGCGCGC
>DASRJV010000074.1:0-6412 GCA_035649295.1 Propionibacteriaceae bacterium | reverse complement strand
GCATTACACATCACGCCGACGTGCCTGACTTGATCATCATCAGGGCAGTCATAGACGAACACCGCCAGATCAACCCCCACTTGGGTGGCGGCCAGACCGACGCCCTCCGCGGCATACATCGTGGCGAACATGTTCCGGACCAGCTCAAGCAGTTCGTCGTCGAAGGCCGTCACCGGACGCGTGGGCCGGTGCAGCACCGGCTTTCCCCAGCGCAAGATCGGCAGGATCGTTCCACCGGTCCGCAGCTCGTCCACGGTGCTGATCTGAGATGGCACGCCGGTGAGGGTACCGCGTGGCGTGCTTGGAATCCCTTCCCACGTATTTCAGAGTGGTCACGTGGCCGAAACAAAGTTGCCGCCGCACTTCGAGACGCTGCTGTCCAGCTACGAACGGCACCTGCGGGTGCAGCGAAATCTGTCTGAGCACACCGTGCGCGCGTATCGCACCGACCTGCTGAATCTGTTCACCCATCTGGGTCGGCTAGGCATCGACTCGTTGGACACCGTCGACCTGAGGGCGCTACGGAGTTGGTTGGCGAAGCAGCACAGCCTCGGTCAGGCGCGCGCCACTCTGCAACGCCGGGCCGCCGCAGCGCGAGTGTTCTTCTCCTGGGCACAGGAGGCGGGCCATATCGCCACAGATCCAGCGGCCAACCTCCGCTCACCCAAGATCAGCCGCAGATTGCCGCCCACTCTGGAGGCTGCGACGGCAGCGCAGATGCTCGACGGGAGGATCGCTGCGGCTGAAGAGGCTGGGGGACTCGCCGTTCGCGATACCGCCCTCTTGGAGGTCTTGTACGCCACTGGAATTCGAGTGTCGGAGTTGTGCGGTCTCGACCTGACTGATCTTGACAGGGGTCGTCAGGTGATCCGGGTCTTCGGCAAGGGCAGCAAGGAGCGGACAGTGCCGCTCGGTGCGCCAGCCCTACGCGCCGTCGAGGCTTGGCTCAAGAAGGCACGGCCTCAGTTGGCGACTGAGGAGTCTGGCCAGGCACTGTTCCTCGGCGAGCGTGGCAAGCGGATTGATCCTCGGGTGGTGCGCCGGGTAGTCCATCGTTCTCTTCAGCTGACGGAGGGGGCGCCCGACCTCGGCCCTCATGGGTTACGACATGCGATGGCCACCCATCTAGTGGAGGGCGGTGCGGACTTGCGCAGCGTGCAGGAGATGCTCGGACACGCCTCGCTGGCGACGACGCAGATCTACACCCACGTGACCAACGAGCGTCTGCGATCGGCCTTTGAGCAGGCCCATCCTCGGGCCTAACACACCCCCCTTTCAGTTGAGCTGCGTCACAGCCAGCTCATCGGGTTACTGAGCCGTCCATTGAGCCAGATCATCAGGTGCAGATGGCAGCCGGTCGAGAGACCGGTACTCCCAACCTCGCCAATCACCTGTCCACGACTCACCCGCTGTCCCGGCCGAACCAGATAGCGGGCGGCGTGGTTGAAGCCTGTCTGGACGCGCACACCGTCCACACTGCCGTGGCTGACGAAGAGCCGATTGCCATATGCGGAACTGAAGGATGCCCGGGTGACCACGCCCGCGTACGGTGCACGAATCGCCGTCCCGCAGGCGGCCGCGAAATCAGCGCCGTCATGCAGCTTCCAGATCTTGAGCACCGGATGGAGTCGCATTCCGAACGCGGATGTCACCGCACCAGCCACTGGATGAAGGAAGCCGTGACTCCCCGGCCGGCCAGCCGAGTTCATGATCGCGCCGGCCTGGCTCCCGGATGCTGCCGCCAGTGCGCGAGCCCGAGCTTCGCGCTTCACAACCTCACGCTGCGACTCCGCGACCAGCCGCAGCCTGCCGTCGCGACTGCCGAGCAGCAGCAGTGGATCGAGGTAGCTTCTGCCCTCCCGCAGCCCCCAATGCAGGCAGCCGCGACAGTGCCCGCCCGCTCCGAGTACTCCGATCACCTGCCCCAGCGCTACCCGTTCACCAACCTGCACGCTGCTGACCGCCGGCTCGTACGTGGTGCGGAATGAGCCGTGGTCGATGCTGACGACGGGCTTGCCGGCGATCGATCCGGCAAAGGCCACCGTGCCGCTCGCTGCTGCCAGGATCGCCTCACCAGGCTTCGCGACGAGATCGACGCCACGATGACCGGATGACCAGGCAAGCGCTGGGGGAGCGAAACCCCGCTGCACCACGGGTGCCCCGCGGAGTGGCCATCCGGCGGGCGTGGGCAGTGTCGGTGCGGCCACCGCAGGAGCCGGAACGATGAGCACGCTCAGGCAAACCGCCACGAAGACAGCCACCCGAAGTATTTGAGCTGCTCGCACGGTCGCAGTCTCCGGACATCGACAGAAATCGTGCGGTCGCTTGCGGGTCTGTGGATGAACATTCGGAGGCGGCTGCGCGTTGTGGATAGACTCACATGTGCAGATCTGCTATCAGATCTGACTTCGCATGCTCGCGTACCGGTCTCCGGTCCGGGCGGCACATTCGGTCTCGACCTCGATGAGAAGTCAGTCGAGCATGTGTCGGGTGAGCATCAGGCAGCGCCGAAAGGTTCGGTGCTGAGTAACCGTACGCCGGCGCCCGCGCGTGCCGGCAAGGAAGGAACGCGGCCATGGCCGTCGTCACTACACGACAGCTCCTGGAGAGCGGTGTCCACTTCGGACACCAGACCCGCCGTTGGAACCCGAAGATGAAGCGGTTCATCTTCACCGAGCGCAACGGCATCTACATCATCGATCTGCAGCAGTCGCTGACCTACATCGACCGCGCGTATGCGTTCGTCAAGGACACCGTTGCCCGTGGCGGTCAGGTGCTCTTCGTCGGTACCAAGAAGCAGGCGCAGGAAGCGATCGCCGAGCAGGCGACTCGAGTCGGTATGCCTTACGTGAACCAGCGCTGGCTGGGCGGCATGCTGACCAACTTTCACACCGTGATCAAGCGCATCCAGCGGCTCAAGGAGCTCGAGGGTCTGGACTTGGACGACGTTGCCGCCTCCGGACTGACGAAGAAAGAACTACTTGGTCTCCGCCGGGAGAAAGAGAAGCTGGAGCGCACCCTGGGCGGCATCCGGGATATGACCAGGACTCCTCAGGCGGTCTGGATCGTCGACACCAAGAAGGAGCACCTTGCCGTCGACGAGGCCCGCAAGCTGCGAATTCCGGTGATCGCCATCCTCGACACCAACTGCGACCCAGACGAAGTCGACTTTGCGATCCCCGGGAACGACGACGCCATTCGGTCGGTCTCGTTGCTTACCAGAGTGCTCGCTGATGCGGTCGCGGAAGGCCTGATGGCGCGCTCCGGCGCACAGACGGGTACGGAGGCGGAGCTCGAGCCAATGCCGGACTGGGAGCTCGAGCTGCTAGGCGCCTCTCAGGAGCCGGCACCAGCCGCTCCACATGACGTGCCGGCCTCTGACGCCGCACCGGTGCCAGGCGAAGAGCAACCTGAGGAAGCTGCGATCGAGGCCGAGGAGACTGCGGATAAGCAGGAGGATTTGGAGCTCCAGTCCGACAATCCGGATCCTGAGAACGTCTACAACCCCAATACCGGGTCGACCCACAGCTGACCTCATCAGATCGAAAGAGAACAGGGATTACTCAACTCATGGCAACGATCACCGCTGCTGACGTGAAGAAACTCCGCGACGCCACCGGCGCGGGCATGATGGACTGCAAGAAGGCGCTCACCGAGGCAGGAGGCGACTTCGACAAGGCTGTCGAAGTCCTCCGCGTAAGCGGCCAGGCGAAGGCAGCCAAGCGCAGCGCCGAACGATCCGCTGCAAACGGATTGGTGGCCTCTATCGATGGGGCGCTGCTCCAGATGGGAGCTGAGACCGACTTTGTCGCCAAGAACGAGGCGTTCCAAGCGCTGGCAGCAGAGGCCGTCAAGGCCGTGGCGGCAAGTAGGGCCGACAGCGTCGAGGCTGCCAACGCGGCGGTCTTGCCGACAGGCCAGACTGTCGGGGAGGCGGTTGATGACCTAGCGGCCAAGATCGGCGAGAAGCTCGAAGTGACTGCCGCGGCCTATTTCGACGGTCAGACTGCGGTCTACCTGCACCGCCGAGCGTCGGACCTCCCGCCGCAGGTGGGAGTGCTGGTCGAGTACGACGGATCCGACGAGTCCGCAGCTCGCGTCGCCGCCATGCAGATTGCGGCGATGCGTCCGCAGTACGTCAGCCGCGACGACGTTCCGTCCGCGCTGGTAGAGAACGAGCGGCGCATCGCAGAGGCGACGGCGAAGGAGGAGGGCAAGCCCGAACAGGCACTCCCCAAGATCGTCGAAGGTCGAGTGAACGCATACTTCAAGGACGTGGCGCTGCTCGATCAGCCTTCTGTGACCGATAGCAAGGTCCCATTCGGCAAACAGCTCGATGAGGCAGGCATCAAGGTCCTGCGGTTCGTACGCTTTGAGGCTGCCGGCGTCCAGTAGCCCCGCGCCGGTCAGCGCCTAAGCGGAGCTGCAAGCGTCGGCATTACGCGAGCAGCTCCCACAACCGAGAGAGGAACTTGACGGTGAACGGTCCGTACAAGCGCGTGATGTTGAAGCTCTCGGGTGAGGTCTTCGGTGGCGGCAAGCTGGGTGTCGATCCCGACGTCGTAGCGGGACTCGCCAAGCAGATCGCCATTGTGAACCAGATGCAGGTCCAGGTTGCGGTGGTAGTCGGCGGCGGCAACTTCTTCCGGGGCGCCGAACTACAGCAGCGGGGGATGGAGCGCGACCGGGCGGACTACATGGGCATGCTCGGTACGGTGATGAACTGCCTAGCTCTGCAGGACTTCCTGGAGAAGGTCGGCGTTCAAACTCGGGTGCAGACCGCGATCACCATGGGACAGGTGGCCGAGCCCTACATCCCGCGCCGTGCGGAGCGGCACCTCGAGAAGGGCCGGGTCGTCATCTTCGGCGCCGGCTCGGGGATGCCGTACTTTTCCACCGATACGGTGGCTGCTCAACGAGCCTTGGAGATCAGTGCCGAGGTGCTGTTGATGGGCAAGCAAGGTGTGGATGGGGTTTACTCGGCTGATCCGCACAAGCACGCCGACGCGATCAAGTTCGACGAGCTGACCTACGACGAGTACTTGGCGCGCAATCTCAAGGTTGCCGACGCGACCGCCATCAGCATGGCCCGTGACTACAAGCTGCCGATGATCTTTTTCAGCCTGGACACCGACGGCACCATCGTCCGCGTGGTGTCGGGTGAGAAGATCGGTACGATCGTCCACTCCTAAGGAGAAGAACACTTGTGATCGCCGACATCATGCGCGAAGCCGAGATCAAGATGGCGAATGCGGTCGAATACACCAAAGAAGAGTTCGCAGCGATTCGTACCGGTCGCGCGCATCCAGCGATCTTCGCCAAGCTCACCGCCGACTACTACGGCTCGCCGACACCACTCCAGCAACTCGCAACCTTTCACGTGCAAGACGCCCGAGTCGTGCTGATCACTCCGTACGACAAGTCGGCGATGGCCAACATCGAAAAGTCCATCCGCAACTCTGATCTCGGGGTCAATCCGTCCAACGACGGCATTACCATCCGGGTCACGCTTCCCGAGCTCACCGAAGAGCGGCGCAAGGAATACATCAAGGTGGCCAAGCACAAGGCCGAAGACGCCCGGATTTCTGTGCGAGGCGCCCGCCGCACCGCCAAGGAGGCGCTGGACCGGATGGTCAAGGACAAGGAAGTCGGTGAGGACGAGGTGGTACGCGCGGAAAAGCAGCTCGACGCCGCCACCCGAAAGCACGTCGACGAGATCGACGATGTCCTCAAGCACAAGGAAGCCGAGCTGCTAGAGGTCTAGTGTTGACTGAGCCACCGGCTGCGCCGCCGCAGACACATGGCCGGGCCGGCCGGAACCTGCCGGCCGCCATAAGCATCGGCGTCGGGCTCGGCGCGTACGTCGTGCTCAGCTTGATCTACCTCAAGCCCGCCTTCGTCGTACTGGTGGCGGTGGCGCTGGTGCTTGCTGCGGTGGAGCTGCACGGAGCACTGAAGAAGCAAGGCATGACGTCGGCGATCGTTCCGATCGCCGTCGGCAGTGTTGCCATCTCCTTTGGCTCGTACTTCGCGGGCCGACAGGAGCCGGTGATCTTCTCGACCACCAGTGTGCTGTTGGCGTCCCTGGCGCTGACTGTGCTGGCCAGCCTCATCTGGCGGATGCCGAAGGGTGCTGTTGGATACGTACGCGACTCCGCCGCCAGCCTGATGATCATTGGCTACGTTCCATTGCTCGGTTCGTTCGCAGCCTTGATGCTGGCCGAGGCACAGGGCGCCGCGCGTATCGTGACGTTCCTGTTGATCGTGGTCATGAGCGATACCGGCGGCTATGTCGCTGGAGTGCTGTTTGGCAAGCATCCAATGGTGCCCAAGATCAGCCCGAAGAAGTCGTGGGAAGGTTTGGCTGGATCATTGATCTTCGGCTCAGTTGCCGGCGTCTGCATGGCCTATT
>DASRJV010000073.1:0-4683 GCA_035649295.1 Propionibacteriaceae bacterium | reverse complement strand
AACCGCGGCCAGCTCCGGGCAACACGCTGTCAGCATCCGACACTGTGCCAGGTAAGCAACCATCGGACGGCCTGAAAAGAATGAGCGGCCGCATCCTTCCGCCGGGCGGGAGGACACCCAATCCATCATCATGTCGCCGGGCCACCAGCCCGCGGACCTAGGTAAGCCTGGTAACCCTCCATCAACCGCCGCATCGCATCATCGCCCTGACACAAGATGGGACACCGCAACACAAGACCCACCCGCACAGCACTGATGGCCTGCCCCGGAACCCGGCATGATCTACTCCCGGGTGTCCGCGTCAAGGGCGCCTACGGCGCCGCCTGCGGGCGCTACGCGCCCCTTGACCCGCCCACCCGCTCGCAGAAAATCGGCAGCCATCCGGGCAGGCCATCACACCCCACCACACACCCTTGCGCTCCTGAATGGATGCAGGTAAGCGTGTCGCCTCGCTCCTCCTCAGCACGGCGGCGCGCGATCCGAGTTTGAGGTTGGGCAGCAAGAGCGAAACGGCTACGCTTAGCGCGCTGTTGTGGGGGTAAACGACCGCCGGGGGATCGGCGAAAAGAGCAAGTGAGGTTTGGACGTGCCTGTTGGCAAGGTGAGGTTTTACGACGCCGAAAAAGGCTTCGGCTTCCTGACCAAGGACGATGGCGGCGACGTCTATGTCCGTGCCAACGCATTGCCGCCGGGAGTCACAACATTGAAAGCTGGTCAGCGCGTCGAGTTCGGCGTCGTGGAAGGCCGCAAGGGCGAGCAGGCGCTTTCGGTCCATATCGTGGAACTGCCGCCCTCGCTGTCCAAGGCGCATCGCAAGCCTCCCGAGCAGATGACGTTGATCATCGAGGACCTGATCAAGATGCTCGACGGCATCGGCAACGGCTATCGTCGCGGCCGTCACCCGGATGCCAAGACCGCGAGCAAGATCGCCACAGTGCTTCGAGCAGTGGCAGACGAGCTCGAGCTCTAGCATCATGGCCTCGAGCACCGGTACCACCAAGCCCGACGAGATCTGTCTCGCCGCCGTCGATCTTGCCCGTGCCGCGGCAGAAGAGACTTCTGGAGTGATCGGGGTGGGTGACTATCTCGGGGCACAGGCCGAGGACACCCGCGTGGTGAGCCACTTCTTCGCCTGCCCACACCCGGGCTATCGCGGCTGGCGTTGGTCGGTGACAGTCGCCCGAGCCGCCCGTTCGCGTGTTGTCACGATCGATGAGGTTGTGCTGCTGCCCGGTGAGGAGGCACTGCTGGCTGCGCCCTGGGTGCCGTGGGCCGAACGTATCCAGCCTCGCGATGTGACGCCCGGTGTACTGCTCCCGAGTTCGGGCGATGATCCGCGGCTGGAACCGGGCTACGCCGGTGGTGAGGATGCCACGAACGACGATCCCGCCGAGATGAGCTTGATCCGCTCCGTTGTCGCCGAACTCGGGCTGGGCCGAGAGCGGGTGCTATCGGCGGCGGGCCGGGACGAGGCAGCCGAGCGGTGGGCGACCGGCGAGGGTGGCCCAGACAATCTGCTGAGCAGGTTGGCCCCCGACGTCTGCGAGACCTGCGGGTTCTTCGTTCGCCTACAAGGCAGCCTCGGCGTGTTGTTCGGTGTCTGCGCCAACGCTTTCTCCGTCTCGGAGGGAGCCGTCGTCAGCGTTGACCACGGCTGCGGCGCCCATTCCAATGTGCTGGCGGACGAACGCGTGGACGATCTTCCACCGCCGATCTGGGACACCATCGAGTGGGACGCTCCGATCTCGCTTTTCGACTGACGAAAGGCGCTCGACGGGCCCAGACAGCGGGCCGAACGCTCTAGCGGTCGCAGCACACTTGATGGTTTCTTGACTTGTGACGTTGGTCACAAACTGGTTACGTTTGATCAACGTCTCCGTCAAACTCGTGACTCTCGGGGATTCGCCTCACGCCAGGAGAATCACCACATGTCGGACGCGGCTCTTGATTACCGGCGCCGGATCCCTCGTATCGTGCGGCCTTCGGTAACCGCTTCTCCCCCGCTGATTCGCTGGACCCTCCGCATCGTGACCCTCACGCTCTTCGGGGTAGCGACCGCGATCGGTGTGAATCTTGGCATCGGCGCCCCTGAAATCTCGCCCACGTCGGTCGTACACCACGACCATGTGGCGTCGCCCTGACGGAGACTGCTGCGTCGTGCGACCGCTGGGACATACAGCGACCACGCTGTTGGTCCTTGTCTACCTCGGGGCCGCCCTAGCGGTCCTGCAGGGCTTTTTCGGTGCTGGGCTGCCAGTCCGCTTGAATGCCTCCCTAGTGGCTCAGGTCAGTGGGATGGCGGCCGGGTATGGCGCAGCAGTCATGTTGATCTCGATGTCCCGGGCACCGTGGCTGGAGCGTGGTGTCGGTGCGCACCGGCTTGCGCGCTGGCATGCCTCAGGCGCACCGCTGGTGATCATCCTGACGACGGCGCACGCCAGTGCGGCGATAGTGGCCTGGGCGCAGGCCAAATCGATCGGTTTGCTGTCAGCGACTGATGATGTACTGAGTCTTCCTGGGCTGATAACCGCCTCGATCGGCACGGTGATCCTGCTGCTGATCGGAGTTGCATCGCTGCGGGTGGTGCGGCGACGCATCTCCTACGAGCGATGGCACCTGCTGCACCTGCTCACTTATCTGGCTGTCGGTCTCGGGTTCGCTCATCAGCTCGCGGGACCGGATCTGGTTGGCCGCAGATGGTTGCAGATTGCCTGGGCGCTGCTGTACTGCTATGCCTTCGCGCTGGTGCTGCGATGGCGAGTGCTGCAGCCGGCTTTCCAGCTCTGGCGGCACCGGCTGAGAGTCGAAGATGTACGGCAGGAATCCAAAGACGTGACGAGCGTGCTCATGTCTGGTCAGCACTTGGACGAGCTGCGGGCCGAGCCAGGCCAGTTCTTCCGCTGGAGGTTTCTTACCCGCGAGACGTGGCGCTCGGCGTACCCCTTCTCCCTCTCGGCACCACCGACTCCCCGCAGGCTACGTATCACCATCAAGGCCAACGGCGACGGGACCCGGCGGCTCTTTGACATAACCAGCGGCACGTTGGTCTTTGCGGAAGGACCGTACGGTGTCCTCACCAGACGGCGTCGGCGGCGGCCGCGGGTGTTGCTGATCGCCGGCGGTGTCGGTATCACCCCGATGCGTTCGTTGTTCGAGGCCATCGACCTGCCAGGCAAGGACGTCACCTTGGTCTACCGCGCCTCGAGGGAACAAGATCTGGTGCTGAGGCACGAGCTCGATGAGATTGCCGAACGCTCCGGTTCCCGGGTCGTTTACCTGGTAGGCCCGACCAGCGATGCCGCCAACGACATGAGCGCACATGCGCTGAACCGAATCGTCGGCGATCTCAGCGCTCACGACGTCTACCTGTGCGCCTCACCACGACTGGCGTCGCGGGTACGCGACTCGCTGATGGACGACGGCTTTCCGCGCCATCAGCTGCACGAGGAGCGCTTCACTTTTTGATCGGCCAAGGGACTTGGTGATCGGTTCTGGCGGGTCAGTCGCCGGCCGGGTCATGTGCGCTGAGCTTGTCGAAGCGCGCCCTTCGACAAGTTCAGGGCGCAGCGCGGCGGCGACGTCGCCGGTTCCAGCAGTACGCCAACCCGATCAGGCCAAGGACGAATCCGCTTACGCTGACCTGCAGCCAGATGGCATGGCCCTGTGACGCAAGCCAGTCATAGGCGAACGCCAGGACCACCGATACCAGGCCGAACATGGCTGTGCCTACAGTGACGACGGCCAGGCCGTCCACATCGGCTGGCGGCACCGGTGCCTGCACCAGGAAGTGGTGGTGCTCGGCTCGCTCCATGTCAATAACTCTAGTGCTGCGCTCGTGTGGCACATCGCCTTTTGGCGCAGCCAGCAACCGTCTCTGAGAGGGCGAATCTCGTCTCAGATCAGGGCAGGATGTGGTGGTGAACAGACTCGAAACCCAGCTGGCCCTCCTGGTTGAGACGCAGGTTCTCTCGGCAGCGCAAGCTGCGGAACTGGTGGATGCGGCACGTGCCGACCGGCTGGACGGACAATCACGTACCGACGAGCCGGAATCCGGAAGCACCCCGAAGGGCTCTGCCGTACTCGAGGTCCTGGGCTATGTCGGAGGCGCCCTGGTGCTAGGTGCGGTGATCATGCTCGGTTCGTTCTTCTGGGATGACTTGGGCAGCACCGGACGCAAACTCGTTGCTGTCGCGTCCTTCGTGGTTCCCGGTCTCGGCGGTGCTGCGCTGATCATGGGTCGAGCTCGGCCGGAGCTTGGCCGGATCTTGCTGGCCCTGGCCTGCTATGCGGCTGGGTTCGCCTACCTAGTGGTCTTCGAAGATCAGAAGTTCGTGGCAGCGGCAGCAGTGGTGGTGCTGACCTCAGCTATCGGTGCAGTGCTGCTTCGCTCAGGCGCCTTTCTCGTCTCGGGCTGGTCGGGAGCGATGTTGCTGGTGTGCGCGGTCGTCTTCAATGTCATCGACGACGCAGACGTCATCGGCCCGGAGAGCAGCGCAGTGCCGGTTCAGCTGGCAATCGGATTTCTGCTGGTGGGGCTCGCTCTGATGGCCAGCGGCTTGCTGCTCAGCCGTACCCTCGCATGGTCACTGGCTGGTCTGAGCGGCTGGGCCGCGAGCATCGTGCTGCAGATGGATGTCCCGCAAGGGGAGTGGCTTTCCCTGATCGCTGCGACCATCGTCGCTG
>DASRJV010000072.1:0-4033 GCA_035649295.1 Propionibacteriaceae bacterium | reverse complement strand
TCACCAGCCGCGCTGAGCGAGACGATGTGGCTGCGGAATGTCATCGACATTGATACCCACCATCGCCTCGCCGAGCCCGCGGGAGACCTTGGCGATCACATCAGGGTCGTCGTAGAAGGTGGTCGCCTTGACAATGGCCGCCGCCCGCTCAGTTGGGTTGCCAGATTTGAAGATGCCGGAGCCGACAAAGACGCCTTCGGCGCCCAGCTGCATCATCATGGCGGCGTCGGCTGGAGTCGCGATGCCACCGGCGGTGAAGAGCACGACCGGCAGCTTGCCCAACCGGGCGACATCGGCGACCAGCTCATAAGGCGCTTGCAACTCCTTGGCAGCGACGAACAGCTCATCGGGCGCCAGGGTGGTGAGGCGCGCTATCTCGGCGCGAATCTGACGCATATGGGTGACGGCGTTGGAGACATCGCCAGTACCAGCCTCGCCCTTGGAGCGAATCATCGCCGCGCCCTCGGTGATCCGGCGCAGCGCCTCACCAAGATTGGTGGCGCCACACACGAATGGCACAGTGAACCGCCACTTGTCGATGTGGTTGGCGTAGTCGGCCGGGGTGAGCACTTCGGATTCGTCGATGTAATCGACGCCAAGCGATTGCAGCACCTGGGCCTCGACGAAATGCCCGATACGGGCCTTGGCCATAACCGGAATGGAGACGGCAGCGATGATGCCGTCAACCATGTCTGGATCGCTCATTCGCGAGACGCCGCCTTGGGCGCGGATGTCGGCAGGCACGCGCTCCAATGCCATCACGGCAACCGCGCCTGCGTCTTCAGCGATCTTCGCCTGCTCCGGCGTGACTACATCCATGATCACTCCGCCCTTGAGCATCTCGGCCATGCCGCGCTTGACGCGAGCGGTGCCGATCAGGCTGGTAGGCGTGGTGGGGCTGGTGATCTCGGACACGGTCAAATCCCTCTTGATTGCGGTGTTTCGCGACGGAGCCTGCTGCGGCGCAGATCGCTCGCAACGATGCTTTCGCCCCTCAGTCTAGATGCGCCTCGCAGGGCGTCGACGTGATTCCCGTGGACGGACGAGGTCGCCTACTCCCACTCGATGGTGGCCGGCGGCTTGCTCGTGATGTCCAAGACGACCCGATTCACCTGATCCACCTCGTTGGTGATCCGGGTGCTGATTCTTTCTAGCAGGTCGTACGGGAGCCGGCCCCAGTCGGCAGTCATTGCGTCCTCGCTTGTTACCGGACGGAGCACGATGGGATGCCCGTACGTCCGGCCGTCCCCTTGTACCCCGACCGAACGAATGTCGGCCAGCAGTATGACCGGAAACTGCCAGATGTCGCGATCCAGTCCCGCCGCCGTCAGCTCAGCTCGAGCGATCGCGTCCGCCTCTCGCAAGACGGTGAGTCGCTCTCTGGTGACCTCGCCGATGATCCTGATCGCCAGCCCCGGGCCGGGGAACGGATGCCGCCAGACGATGGCGGGTGGCAGGCCGAGCTGCACACCCACCGCTCGCACCTCGTCCTTGAACAGCGTCCGTAGCGGCTCTACCAGTTGAAATTGCAAATCGTGGGGCAGGCCGCCGACATTGTGATGACTCTTGATGTTGGCCGCGCCCTCGCCGCCACCGGATTCCACTACGTCGGGATATAGCGTGCCCTGCACCAGGAACTCAACCTCACCAGCCTCGCCGACGACCTCACGAGCCGCCGCCTCGAAGGTCCGGATGAACTCCCGGCCGATGATCTTGCGCTTCTGCTCCGGATCTGCCACTCCGGACAGCGCGGAGAGGAACTGGGTCGACGCGTCGACGACCTTGAGGTCGACGCCGGTCGCTGCTACGTAGTCCCGTTCGACCTGTTCGGCTTCCCCCTTCCGCAACAGACCATGATCGACAAAGACACATGTCAGTTGGCTACCGACCGCGCGCTGCACCAGAGCCGCTGCCACCGCGGAGTCAACTCCGCCAGAGAGCCCGCAGACGATGTGCTTGCCGCCGACCTGCTGCTGGATGGCCTGCACCGACTCCTCGACGATGTTGGCTGGCGTCCAATCGGGAGTACATCCGGCGATGGCGTACAAGAAGTGCTCCAGCACCCGTTGGCCATGCTCGGTATGCAATACCTCCGGGTGCCACTGGACGCCGGCAAGGTGCCGGTCAACATCCTCGAACGCGGCAACAGTCGCCCTCGCTGAGCTGGCAGTCACCTGGAATCCAGGTGGTGCTGCGATCACCTCGTCACCGTGGGACATCCATGCGCTCACTGTGGAGGGCAGCCCAGCGAGCAGGACTCCGGAGTCGATCACCTTGACCGCTGTCCGGCCGTATTCCCGCATTCCGGTGCGAGCGACCGATCCTCCGAGCACCTGTGCCATCGCCATGAAGCCGTAGCAGATACCGAGGACTGGGGTGCCGCTGGTAATAAGCGCCGCGTCGAGTTGCGGCGCTCCCGGCTCGTAGACCGAGGAGGGGCCACCAGAGAGGATGATCGCCTTCGGCTTCCGTGCCAAGATCTCCGAGGCGGAGGCAGAGTGCGGCATGATCTCGGAATAGACCTTCGCCTCGCGTACCCGACGAGCGATCAGCTGGGCGTACTGAGCACCGAAGTCGACCACCACCACCAGATCGTGGTCTCGCTGGCTCATCTCGCGTCCTCTCCCCCGGCCAGGTCCCGAAGCGACGAGTCTATGACTTTCGCCTGCGGCTTATTGGTCTCTCGATGGTCGAAACGTCCTCTTGAACACTTGGGAGCGCTCAGAAATCGTCGGCTTGCCGCCGCAGTCGGTCAAGATCGCGAATGGTAATGCGGCGCCGACCGGTGGTGATCAAGCGACGCGCCCGCAATGATCTGAGTGACCGGACGATGGATTCGCGCGACGAGGCGATCAGGCTGGCCAGTTCCTGCTGCGTCAGGGGAATGTCGATGTCAACGCCGTCGAGAGTTGGCCGCCCGCGCTCATCGGCCAGTTCGACGAGCAGCCGTGCCAGCCGTCGCGCAGTCTCATAGGACCCAGAATCGATCCTTCGCTGATCAGCAGCGCGGAGCCGGTGGATGATCGAGCGAAGTACGGCCAGGCCGGCACGCGGATGGGAGTCAAGGTAGGAACGGAACTCTTCGCCCGTCATCGCCCGGGTGTCGACGGGCTCAAGTGCAACGTTGCTGGCGGTCCGCGGTCCACTGTCGTGATCAATCGCTTCGAACTCGCCGATCAGATCTCCTGGGTGAAGAACGGTAAGGACGATCTCATGACCGTCAGCCGTATCGAGCGTGACCTTGACCCGCCCGCGGAGCAGGACGAACACGGAATCGCTGTGGCCACCCTGAACGATGATCGAGGCACCGCGCCGGAAAGCCCGTGGGCGCGCAGCGTTGAGCAGGTCTGCTCGGTCCAGATCGGACAGCCGGCCGAGGAAGCTGCCGGGAATCGGCTTTGCGGGACGCGCCGCCGTCACGCGTTGAGCCTATCGCCGTGCGAATGCGCCAGATGACTCATTGCCAATGGGTCACAAGTCGCTGTATGCCGATGATCATTGGCCGACTCTGCTGTGATGGCGACTGAATTTCTTGACGACCACCCCACAGGCTCACGCTCGCGGGTGTTCCCGATGTTGATCAGCGGGTTACTGGGCTTCTTGCTGGGGAACGCGTCGCTGATCGCGGCAATGCCTACAACCGATTTTGTACTGGATGCCCATCCACTCGCCGCGCCGAGCATGGAGCCATGGAGCGTCGAACGCGGCCGGCAGGCCGACGCGGCAAGGCTGGAAGGTTTGGCTGATCGTTGGGTAAGCGAGAACTGTGGGCATTCCGAGATCGGAAGCGCCAATTGGTGGTGGTGAAGGCTCGCGCTACGCTCTGCCGGCCTTCTTCATCACCCGCAGCACCCCGGTCATGACCGAGGTGAAGGACTTACCGTCCAGACCATGGCTGGGCGCGATCGGAATGGCGTTCTGGGTGGCAACCGACTGGACGTCGACGAACCGCCGGATGCCGTCCTGTCCCTGGCGCCGGCCGAGCCCGGAGTTCTTCATTCCACCCATCGGCGCGTCGATGCTGCCGAAGGTG
>DASRJV010000071.1:0-4189 GCA_035649295.1 Propionibacteriaceae bacterium | reverse complement strand
CCGAGTCGGACTGATCATGGTGACCTCACGCCTCAGTTCAGAGCAACACAAGCGGCTGCAGGAGGCCGCCCTGCCGCTGGTGCTGATCGATCCGATCAACCCGGTCGATCCCTCGCTGCCTAGCGTTGGTGCGACCAATTGGCAAGGCGGGATGAGTGCGGTGCAACATCTGCTCGAGCTGGGCCACCGGCGCATTGCCATGATTCGCGGCTATCAGTGCCTCGTTGACGATGCTCGTTATCACGGCTACGTAGCGGCGCTTTCGGGATGCGGCATTGCCGTCGATGAGCGCCTGATTAGTCGAGGAGACTTCCGTTTCCAGCCCACGGTGACGGTAGCCGAGGAGATATTGCGCCTGCCCAGTCGTCCAACCGCCGTGTTCGCCGCCAACGATCTCGAGGCGCTCGGTGTAGTGGAGGCAGCTCGTCGTATCGGACTCTGCGTGCCAAATGACCTCAGCGTCGTGGGCTTTGACGACAGCATGTACGCGTCAGCGTCGTCGCCGCCCCTGACAACAGTGCGGCAGCCGTTCGTCCAGATGGGCGAGGTGGCCTATCAGCTTCTCGCTGACCAAATGGAAGGACGGGATCCAGCCTCTGTTCGAGTCGAACTGGCCGCGACGCTGGTCACTCGTGACTCCACAGCGCAGCTTCGAGCGGCCAGCAACTAACCAATGCCCTCAGCACGGATTGTCATCGATCCTGCCTACACCGTCGGCCCGCTGAATCGTCGCCTGTTCGGTTCCTTTGTCGAGCACCTGGGTCGGTGTGTTTATGACGGGATCTATGAACCGGGGCATCGGTCGGCGGATGGGGATGGGTTCCGATCGGATGTTGTGGACCTGGTACGTGAGCTGGGCGTGACCACGATCCGTTATCCGGGCGGCAATTTCGTATCCGGCTATCGGTGGGAGGACGGTGTCGGCCAGCGAGGGCGGCGGCCGCAGCGGATCGATCTGGCGTGGCATTCGCTGGAGACGAACCAGGTCGGGCTGCACGAATTCGCGGGCTGGTGTGAGCGAGTGGGTGCCGAGCTGATGCTGGCGCTGAATCTCGGCACCCGCGGCATCCTTGAGGCGCTCGACCTGCTGGAGTACGCCAACATCAGGGCCGGCTCTGCGCTGGCCGAGCTGCGGTCCGCCAACGGCTCACCGGACCCGTTCGGAGTGCGGATGTGGTGCCTCGGCAATGAGATGGATGGGCCGTGGCAGCTCGGTCATCGCAGCGCCGAGGACTACGGCAAGATCGCAAGCCAGGTGGCCAGGGCGATGCGGCAGTTGGATCCGCGGCTCGAGCTCGTGGTCTGCGGCAGCTCCAGTCGATCGATGCCGACCTTTGGGACGTGGGAACGGGTGGTGTTGGAACACTGCTACGAGGATGTGGACTTCATTTCCTGCCACGCTTACTACCAGGAGCGTGACGGTGATCGGGGAAGCTTCTTGGCCTCGGCACTGGACATGGAGTCCTTCATCGGGGCGGTGATCGCCACCGCGGACTCGGTGAAGGCGGCGCAGCGCAGTGAGCGGAGCATCGCCATCTCCTTCGATGAGTGGAATGTCTGGTACCAGGACCGCTACCACCAGAGCGGCAGGATTACTGGCCTGGACGAATGGCCGTACGCGCCCCGGCTACTGGAAGATCAGTACTCGGTGACCGATGCGGTGGTGGTCGGCAGCCTGCTCATCTGTTTGCTGAAGCACGCCGACCGGGTGCAGGCGGCGTGTCTTGCTCAGCTGGTCAACGTGATCGCGCCGATCATGACCGAGCCAGGTGGGCCGGCGTGGCGGCAAACCATCTTTTTCCCGTTCGCGATCACCGCGCGCCTGGCCCGGGGTACGGTGCTGCGGCTCGCGATCGAGAGTCCGAGCTACCAGACCGCGGACTACGGAACTGCGCCGCTTCTGGACGCCGTCGCGACCATCGACGACACCGGATCGGCCGCCGTGTTCCTGGTGCATCGCGGCCTGGATGCGCCCATCACCGTCTCGATCAACATCGGCTCGCTCGGGGCGGTCAGGCTCGTTGAAACGACCACTCTTGCCGATCATGACCCGACCGCGACCAATACTCTGCAGCACCAGCAGCGCATCGCACCGATGCCCAACCAGTCAGCCCGGATCGACAATGGCCTGCTCACAGTCGACCTCCCACCGATCTCTTGGACCGCGCTGCAGCTAGCCCAGCCGTGAGAATCGATCAGCCGATGGTCGAGAACCGATCACCGCGCCGCAGATCAGCCGGTTGAGCCGGAAGCACCCGGTCATTTCGCATTACCTGGACGTCGTCGAAGAGCAGTGGATACGTGATCAGCCCTGGCGGCTTATTGACATCGAAGATCGCCTTGTCCTGGGCTTGCACGTGGAGATGGGGCTCGTCGCTGTTCCCCGAGTTGCCCACCAACCCGATGATGTCTCCGCGCCGTACGCTCTGACCGGCCGAGACACTGATGCTGCCGCTCTGCAGGTGGCCAAAGGCGATGAAGGTGCCTTCACCGATCTTGAGAACTACTTGGTTGCCGGCCGGGTTCTGAAGATCAACAGATCCGATCGGCTGGTCAGGAAAGGTGTTGATCAGTGTTGCGATCACGCCGTCCGCCGGTGCCCGCACGGGTTCGGCGATCCTGGCGCCGAACACCACGTCGCCGCTCGCTACCGCCCGAATCGTTCGGTCTCGGTGGCAAACGGCGGCTCGATCAACTCCTCGACGAGCTGGAGTGTCGCTCCGGCAATGAGGACCACCGCGGCAGTGATCCGGCTGACCGGAAGCAGCGGCGCCGGAAGGTTGCGGTCGCGTACACGTGGGGCGGTGACGACTGATGTGGCCATCGATGGCTCCTGTTCAGAGTGGGACGATGTCGCCACTTTCTGTCAGGAGCTGTCCCGTACGCCTGAGAGCGCAGTCCTGTCCTGTCACCGGGACATGGGTCACTTCCAGTTTGTTGGCCCATCCGATCCGGCGGCGTACTCGTCCATCGGAACCTTTCCGTCGCGCCAGGCTTGCAGTACCGGATCCACAATGCGCCAGCATTCCTCGGCGCTGTCGCCGCGCACCGAGAGCAAGGGATCGCCATCCAGTACCCCGGCCAGCACTTCCCCGTACGCCGGCAACCGGCCGGGGTTGAGATCGTTGACCAGGGAGACTCGATCCAGTACCAAGGGATCATTCGGGCCATTGACGTTCATTTCCAGCGCCATCCGGTCCGGACCCATAGTCAGCCGCAGTTGGTCCGGAATTGGCTTCCCCTCCAATCCGGTCGGCAGGTGCGGCACCGGCTTGAAGGTCACCAGCACTTCCTTGCGACGTTCCCGCAACGCCTTTCCGGACCGCAGCCGGAAGGGAACGCCTGACCAGCGCCAGTTGTCAATCTGCACGACCAGCTCCGCGAGCGTCTCGGTGTTGCGTGCAGGGTCAACGCCGGGCTCTGCGGTGTAGTCCGGGACGTCACGGCCCTCAATGGAACCGTGGGTGTAGCGCGCTTGGCGCCCGGAACCAACAGGGTCGTCGTCCCAGGGTCGGCAGGCGCGCAGCACCTGGGCCTTGGCGGTCCTCAGATCGACTGTGTTGACTGTAGCGATCGGCTCCATCGCCGTCAGAGCCATCACCTGCAGCAGATGGCTTTGGATCATGTCCATCAGCGCACCGGCGTTGTCGTAGTACCGCGCCCGGTTCTCCAGAGTCAGCTGCTCGTCGAACACAATGTCCACGCGATCGATGTGCTCGTTACTCCATACCGGTTCGAAGAGGCGGTTCGCGAATCGGACACCAAGCAGGTTGAGCACGGTGGAGCGGCCCAGGAAGTGATCAACCCGATGCACCTGATCTTCTGGGACCAATTCGGTAAGCAGCTGATTCAGGTTGGCGGCGCCCTCCTGGTTGGTGCCGAAAGGCTTCTCAAGCACCAGCGTTGTCCCCTCAGGCAGCGACACCTGTTGGAGGGCCTTGCAGGCAGCGACGGTCACTGCAGGAGGCAGTGCAAAATACAGCGCCGGCGGACGCGGGCAAGAATCGATCAGGGACTGCAGATCCTCCGCGTTCGTCACGTCCGCCCTCTCGTAGCGCGTCGCGTCGATCACGCCCTGCAGCGCCTCCTCGGAGACCTTCCCATCGGCGAATGACGTCCGCACTCGCTGCTGCCAGGTATTGGCGTCCCATTCCTCCGCGCCAGCACCCACCAGCACGACTCCGCGACG
>DASRJV010000070.1:0-5995 GCA_035649295.1 Propionibacteriaceae bacterium | reverse complement strand
GCATAGTGGCCTCGGGAAAGACCACCAGCTGAGCGCCAGCCTCGGCGGCTTCGGCGGTCTGCGTCGCCACCAATTCCAGATTCTCCTGGGGGTCTGAACCGCTGAGGATCTGGGCAACGGCGACCCGGAACGTGCTCATCTTGAATCTCCTACCTCGAGGGCCATCTCCCACGCCAGCACCTCAGTCTCCTCGCGTGCGGTAAGGCTTAGCTGGGCCGATCCTGACAGCCGCAGCGAGTCCCCATGTTCCAGCCGCCCGATCGTCTCCACGTCGACAACTCCTCTGGCCACGTAAACGTGCAACTGATCGCCCAGAGGCAGCCTGCGCGAAGTCCCGGCCGAAAGGATGCTCACCCAAAGCGTGGAGTCGGCGCTGCCGAGGCTCACCACCGCATCGGGATGCCGGCCAGAGGCGATCGGCACCCAGTCACCGGCAAGATCACCAAGCGCCAGTTCGCGTTGCTGATAGCTCGGTGGGGCACCGAACTCGTCGGGTCTGATCCACATCTGGATGAAGTGGACCGGCTCGGCCGGACGGTTCATATCGATTCCGTAGCCGTCGTTGCGCTCCGCATGCACGATGCCCGAGCCTGCGCTCATCCGCTGCGCCAACCCGGGATAGATCAGCCCAGAGTTGCCGTGGGAGTCTTCGTGAACGAGTGATCCGGAAAGTACCCACGTGACAATCTCGGCGTCCCGATGGGGGTGGTCGGGGTAACCGGCCCCGACGCGTACCAGATCGTCATTGTTGACCATGAGACGACCGAAGGAGACGTTCGTCGGATCGTAGTGATCACCATAGGAGAAGCTGTGGTACGTCTCGGCCCCATCAGTCCGGGTGAGGAAACGCTGCCGCGCCCGACGCAGCTCAATGTTCGGGACCGTGATCCTCGACGCGCTCACTGGTTCAGTATCGCGGCCCAGCGAAGTATCTGGGGTGCCGGCTCGGCGTACGCTCTCGTCATGCCGACCCGTCCCATCCCTGAACCCATCGCCCCAGGTCAGGAATCGGTCTGGGATTACCCGCGCCCGCCGGTCATTCGAGCCAGCGACGAGGAGATCATCGTGACCTTGGGCGGGGTCGAGATCTGTGAGACCCGGACCAGTTTGCGGATGCTCGAGACCGGGCATGCACCGACCTATTACATA
Source organism: Propionibacteriaceae bacterium (assembly GCA_035649295.1). Taxonomy (GTDB): domain Bacteria; phylum Actinomycetota; class Actinomycetes; order Propionibacteriales; family Propionibacteriaceae; genus Microlunatus. Next base: position 4,846 of record DASRJV010000070.1, on the reverse strand, counting down.
CCTCGTTCGGCATTCATCGAAGGTTCACTGCGACCGGCGCGCGGAACCTCGTTTTGTGAGTGGAAGGGCCGAGCTGCATACCTGGACGTAGTCGGTGGCAGCAAGATCGCTGCTCGCGGAGCTTGGTATTACCCGCACCCGAACACCCGCTACGACGCGATTCATGATCACGTTGGGATCTATGCCGGTGCGATGGATGAATGCCTGGTCGATGGCGAGCGGGTGGTGCCGCAGCCGGGTGGCTACTACGGCGGCTGGATCACCTCGGCGGTGTCCGGCCCCTTCAAGGGTGGGCCAGGCACTCAGGGCTGGTGAGCTCAATGGATGCCGACTACACCGAACTCGTACTCACCGTCGTCGAGCAAATACCGCCTGGTCAGGTCGCTACGTATGGAGACATCGCCGAAATCATCGGCCGGGGAGGACCTCGTCAGGTCGGCCATGTCATGGCACTGTTTGGCGACGGCGTGCCGTGGTGGCGCGTCGTACGCGCGGACGGTAGGCCAGCGCGACCTCTCGAGGCGTACGGCTTGAGACTGCTCCGAGCAGACAACACTCCGCTCAAGGGTGACCGCGTTGATATGGCTCGAGCTCGTTTCCGAATGGACGCTAGCGGCAGCCAAGATCCGGCTTTGTAAAGCCTCCTGATCATAAGGCGACACGACATTTGACAGGGTTCACATTGCGCAGTGATTTATGACAGGCTAAGGACGCTGTTGCAAGTGGTCGGTGTCGTGGTTCGTGCTACGCCCCAGAACTTTGCGTGGGCGTTGAGGAGAAACCTGGCGTCCAACAGCAGTCGGGACCGTGAGGTGCGGTTTCGAATGCAGATGCTAGGAGATGTTTCATGGCGCAGGGAACCGTTAAGTGGTTCAATGCCGAAAAGGGCTACGGCTTCATCGCCGTAGACGGCGGCGGTCCGGACGTTTTCGTCCATTACAGCGCAATCGAGTCGACCGGATTCCGAACGCTCGACGAGGGCCAGCGGGTGGAGTTCCAAACCACCCAGGGACCAAAGGGCCCGCAAGCCGACCAGGTCCATGCGATCTAAGTTTCACCACGACAAACACGAGGCCCCCGTACAGATCCGTACGGGGGCCTCGCGTTCCTCTGGAAGCCTGCATTCAAGAGCCCCACACGGCTCCATCGCTCGGTCGCCATCCCATGCTGCGTGGGATGTTCGCGCTGTGCGGGGCATGCACATGCCGTGTACAGCGTCAACATCCCACGTTAGCGTGGGATGTTGACTGGCCCGAGCGACGCGCAGAGAGAGTCGTCAGTAAGCCGGCTGCGACGGATCGATCTGGCGGACCCAGGCGCTGACGCCGCCACCGACGTGTACTGCGTCGGCAAGCCCCGCTCCATGGACCAGGGCCAATACCTCTGCGGACCGTACGCCGGTCTTGCAATAGAGCACGACCTGCTTGTCCTGCGGCAAGTCCGCTAGTGCAGCACCGGTCTGGAAGTCACCCTTGGGAATAAGCACGGATCCAGGAATCAAGTTGATATCCCGCTCGACCTTTTCGCGTACGTCGATCAGGACGAAGTCCTTCTTTCCCGACTTACGGTCGGCCAACCACTCCTCCAGCTGCGTGACACCGACGGTGTGCCCAGCAACGGCCTCGGCCGCCTCATCGGTGATCGCCCCGCAGAAATCGTCGTAGTCGATCAACTCGGTGACTGTCGGGTTCTCGCCACAGACTGCGCACTGCGGGTCCTTGCGAACACTCAGCTGACGCCAGCTCATCTCAAGCGCGTCGTAGATCTGCAGCCGCCCAATCAGCGGCTCGCCGATGCCCGCCAGCAGCTTGATCGCCTCGGTCACCTGCGTCGCACCAATGGACGCACAGAGCACTCCGAGAACACCACCCTCAGCGCAGCTGGGCACCATCCCCGGAGGCGGAGGCTCTGGGTATAGGCATCGATAGCACGGACCGTGCTCGGCCCAAAAGACGCTGACCTGGCCATCGAATCGGTAGATCGAGCCCCAGACATAAGGCTTACCGAGAAGCACTGCGGCATCGTTGACCATGTAGCGGGTCGCGAAATTGTCGGTGCCGTCGATGATCAAGTCGTACTGGCTGAAGATCTCCATCACATTGTCGTTGTCCAGCCGAACATCGTGGACCACAACCTTGACGTATGGATTCGTCTCGGCGATTGATTCCATGGCGGACTGGGCTTTGGACTTTCCAATATCGGACTGGCCATGAATGATCTGGCGCTGCAGATTGGACTCGTCAACGGTGTCGAAATCGACGATGCCGAGCGTCCCGACGCCAGCCGCGGCGAGATACAGCAACGCCGGACTGCCCAGGCCTCCGGCGCCGATCACCAGTACGCGTGCATTCTTCAGCCGCTTCTGGCCGTTCATCCCCACATCGGGGATGATCAAGTGACGGCTATAACGGCGTACCTCGTCGATGCTCAACTCATCGGCGGGCTCTACCAGCGGCAGCAAGGCCACGGTTCTCCTCCAGTTCAAGGACGCGGCGCTGTACCGCGGGAACAGGCTCTCTCGATCTTGAGAGTAACGCGGCTCTAGCGCCTGCTATTCCGGATGATGGGATGGGTACATGGCGCCTGCCGGGGACATCGTGACACGCGTAGCTGACCGCACCCTGACGCTGACCAACCTCGACAAGGTGCTCTATCCGAGCGTCGGGTTCACCAAGGCCGAGGTGATCGACTACTACGTCCGAATCGCACCGGTGATGCTCCCGCACATACGCGACCGCGCGATGAAGAGACTGCGGTTTCCAGACGGGGTCGGCGCAGACAGGTTCTCCTTCTATGAAAAGAACGCACCTATGGGTACGCCTGACTGGGTACGCCGGGTGTACGTCAGCACCAGCGACGGGATCATTGACTACGTCGTCGCTGACGACGAGGCGACGATCGTGTGGCTGGCCAATCTTGCTGCGCTCGAGATGCACGTCCCGCAATGGACGGTGGGCAGCGCCACGCCGGTGGACGACATCATCAGCCTCCCGGAGCTGGAACCGCGGCCCGGCGAGCCGCTGGCCAACCGCGTGGTGGTCGACTTGGATCCTGGAGCCGGCATGACCATCGTCGAAAGCGCGCGAGCGGCACTGATCGTGGCTGCCAAGATGGCCGAGGACGGCATGATCCCGATCGCGCAAACCTCCGGTAGCAAGGGGATACAGGTCTACGCCGCGATTGCTCCCACCCGCAGCAAGATCGCGTGGAGTTACGTCAAGCGGCTCAACGCCTCCCTCCACAAGGCGCAACCCGACTTCTTCGTCTCGGCCATGTCGAAAGAACAAAGAGCCCACAGGATCTATGTGGATTACAACCAGAACCTGGCCGCACGGAACACGATCGCGCCCTACTCGATGCGAGGTCGGGAACGCCCAGCCGTAGCGACGCCAGTGACCTGGGAGGAGTTGGGCAGCGTACGAGGGCCCGATGATCTTCGGTTCGACCCGGCTGAGGTCGTGGCGAGAGTCGCCGAACATGGAGACCTGGCAGGTGACCTGCTCACATCGGATGCGCCGCCATTGCCCGACGAAGCCTGACCTATGCCCGCGGCCCGTTGTGAAGCTGTACTGAACTCCGACCTGGCCAGCTCGATCAGCAGCGCTGCACGGCTAGGGTAAACACGTGACCACCAAGCTGGAGAAGGAGCCGATCAGCAGCCGGGGAACCCGACTGCCCCGGGATCAGCGCCGCGTCCAGCTTCTCGATGCGGCCAATGAGGTTTTTTCGTCCAAGGGGTACCACGCGGCAGCTATGGACGACATCGCAGACGCGGCGGGGGTCTCCAAGCCCGTGCTCTATCAGCACTTTCCTTCAAAGCTGGACCTTTACCTGGCGCTCCTGGACCAAAGCTGCGATCGGCTCGTCGAGATCGTCGAGGAGGCGTTGGACTCGACTGAGGACAACGCGGATCGGGTGGTCGCCACGGTCGCAGCGTTCTTTGAGTTCGTCTCTTCAGACAGCGGCGAATTTCGCTTCGTCTTCGAATCCGATCTGACCGGTGACCGGGCAGTGCAGCAGCGCCTTTCCGCGGTTAATGATGAGATCTCCGACGCCATCGCGGAAGTCATTGCCGAAGACACCTCATTGCCTGCCCAGCAAGCCAAGTTGCTTGCAGTCTCGCTCGTCGGCATCGCCCAGGTGAGCGCACGCTATTGGATCTCGGGCGGTACTTCCTCCGTCACACTCGACGAAGCCAAGCAACTTGTCAGCAGCCTGGCCTGGCGCGGCATCAGTGGTTTCCCACTTACCGAGCACGAGCGCCGGATCCCGCAGCCCTCGGCCTGACCGAGAGGCTCCGAGCGTCGGTGCGCGAGCAGCCGCCGCGTACGGGTGCGTTGGTAGCTAGGTCTCACACTTGCCCAGCAGAGAGCAAGTCGGCTATGTCCTGCTCGGTCGGCAACCGGCCGCGGCCGCCACGGCCGGTTGCGCAGATAGCTCCTGCCGCTGCCGCGAAACGGATGCGCTCGGCGGCGCCGAACCCGCGAGCCAGGCCGACCGCATACGCGCCGTGAAAGACATCTCCGCAACCGGTGGTGTCGACGACAGGGACTTCAAAGCTCGGCTGGTGCCGACAGTCGGCGCTGCCCACATCGCGAAACCACACACCATCCGCGCCGTCGGTAATGACGACGGTGGATCGCCGATCATTCCAGAGTGCATTCACGATCGCGTCCGGTTCCGTTTCAGCTGTCAAGCGGCGTGCGAAAGCCATCGGCAACACCAGATGTTGCACTTGGTTCAGCGACTTGGACTCAACCTCCGCCTCGACGTCGGCGACGATGGGTACCTCGCTGATGTCGGCACGGAGCGCTGCGATGGTGGGAGCCAGGGCGTATGTGTCGAG
>DASRJV010000069.1:0-7605 GCA_035649295.1 Propionibacteriaceae bacterium | reverse complement strand
CGTGCCTTCTGGATGATCTCGTCGGCGATGGCCTTCGGGGTCTCGGCATAGGAATGAAACTCCATAGAGTACGAGGCCTGGCCCGAGGTCTTGGAGCGTAGGTCGCCGACGTAGCCGAACATCTCCGACAGTGGCACGAGGGCCTGTACGACCTTGTTGCCATGCATGTCGTTCATCGCCTGAACATGGCCTCGGCGCGCATTGAGATCACCGATCACCGTGCCGAGATAGGCCTCCGGGGTGGTCACTTCGACTGCCATTACCGGCTCCAGCAGCGCTGGATCCGCACGGCGCGCGGCCTCCTTGAACACCATCGAGCCGGCGACCCGGAAGGCAAGCTCAGAGGAGTCGACATCGTGATAAGCACCGTCGACAAGTGTCACCTTCACGTCGTCCACCGGATAGCCAGCCAGCACGCCAAATTGCATGGCGTCCTGAATGCCTTCGTCGACGGCCGGGATGTATTCCTTGGGGATGCGACCACCGGTGATCTGGTTGACAAACTCATAGCCAGAGCCGGCGGGCTGCGGCTCCACGTTGATCATCACCTTGCCGTACTGGCCGGAGCCACCCGACTGCTTCTTATGGGTGTACTCGACTTTCTGCACTGGCCGGCGCAGCGTCTCCCGATAAGCCACCTGCGGCTTACCAATGTTGGCCCCTACCCGGAACTCACGCTTCATCCGATCGATCAAGATCTCCAGGTGCAGCTCACCCATTCCGGCAATGATCGTCTGGCCTGTCTCGTCGTCGGTATGGACGCGGAACGTCGGATCCTCTTCGGCCAGTCGTTGGATCGCCATCCCGAGCTTTTCCTGATCGGACTTGGTCTTCGGCTCGATGGCCTGTTCGATCACTGGCGCTGGGAAGTCCATGGACTCCAGCACAATCGGATTGGCTATGTCGCACAGCGTCTCGCCGGTGGTGGTGTCCTTGAGGCCCATGACGGCAACGATCTGGCCAGCACCGACGGATGAGATCTCTTGCCGCTTGTTCGCGTGCATCTGATAGATCTTGCCGATCCGTTCCCGGCGTCCCTTGGTCGCGTTCAACACCGTTGAACCGGCCGCGAGCTTGCCGGAGTAGAGGCGGATGTACGTCAGCCGACCAAGGTGCGGATCGGCCGCGATCTTGTACGCCAGGGCAGCGAAAGGATCAGCGTCGTTGGGATGCCGCTCGATCGTGACCGACTCATCGCCTTGCTTGAACCCGATGATGGCAGGCACATCGAGCGGGGACGGTAGGTAAGCGATGACGGCGTCCAGCAACGGCTGCACGCCCTTGTTCTTGAAGGCGCTGCCACAGAGTACGGCGGTGATTTTGGAGGCAAGCACGGCACGCCGGATCGAGTCCTGCAGGAGTTCCGGAGTGATCGAGTCCTCGTCGGTCAGGTAGGCCTCCATCATGTGGTCGTCGTAATCTGCCACCAGCTCGACCAGCGCATGGCGGGCTTCCTGCGCCTGATCAATAAGCTCTGCGGGGATCTCCTCGACGGTGTAGTCGTCACCGATCCGGGTCTCACCGCGCCAGGTGAGGGCGCGCATCTTGATCAGGTCGATGACTCCGATGAAGTCGACCTCAGAACCAATCGGCAGCTGCACCACAGCGGGAATGGCATTGAGTCGGTTCTTGATCGTCTCTACGCAGTGCTCGAAGCTGGCACCCGTACGGTCGAGCTTGTTCACGAAGCAGATGCGTGGCACACGGTAGCGGTCAGCCTGACGCCACACAGTCTGGCTTTGTGGCTCCACGCCTGCCACTCCGTCGAAGACGGCCACGGCTCCATCGAGCACCCGCAATGACCGCTCCACCTCGATCGTGAAGTCGACGTGCCCAGGAGTGTCGATGATGTTGATCTGGTGATCTTTCCAATGGCACGTCGTAGCGGCGGAGGTGATCGTAATCCCCCGCTCCTGCTCTTGCTCCATCCAGTCCATGGTGGCCGCGCCCTCGTGCACCTCACCGATCTTGTAGTTGATTCCGGTGTAGAACAGGATGCGCTCGGTCGTGGTGGTCTTGCCCGCGTCGATGTGGGCCATGATCCCGATATTGCGGACCTTGGACAGGTCGGTCTTGATGTCGACAGCCATGTGGATCTCTCTAAGTTGTCAGAACTGAGATCGGCGATAGCTCAACTAGGTTCTGACAAGTCGCTCAATTACCAGCGGTAGTGGGCGAAGGCCTTGTTAGCCTCAGCCATCTTGTGGGTGTCCTCGCGGCGCTTGACCGCGGCGCCGAGGCCGTTCGAGGCGTCGAGGATCTCATTCATCAGCCGATCGGCCATGGTCTTCTCGCGACGCTGCCGTGCGAAGCTCACCAGCCAGCGCATAGCCAACGTGGTCGCGCGGGCCGGCTTGACCTCGACCGGTACCTGGTATGTCGCACCGCCAACCCGGCGGCTCTTGACTTCCAACGACGGCCGGACGTTGTCCAGGGCACGCTTCAGCGTCTGCACGGGGTCCACGCCGGTCTTGGTGCGGGTGCCCTCCATCGCGGTGTAAACGATGTTCTGCGCGACCGTCTTCTTGCCGTTCCACAAGATCTTGCTGACCAGCTGACTCACGAGCGGTGACCCATACACGGGGTCGGCGATCACCGGGCGCTTCGGGGCCGGGCCCTTGCGAGGCATTACTTCTCCTTCTTTGCGCCGTAGCGGCTACGTGCCTGTTTGCGGTTCTTCACACCTTGGGTGTCCAGCGAGCCACGGATGATCTTGTACCGAACACCGGGCAGATCCTTCACCCGCCCCCCGCGGACCAGCACCATCGAGTGCTCCTGCAAGTTGTGGCCTACACCTGGGATATACGCAGTGACCTCGACCCCAGAAGACAGCCGGACACGAGCAACCTTCCGCAGCGCTGAGTTCGGCTTCTTCGGGGTCGTTGTGTACACCCGGGTGCACACGCCCCGACGCTGAGGCGAACCCTTGAGCGCAGGCGTCTTGGTCTTGCTCACCTTGTCCTCGCGGCCCTTGCGGACCAGCTGCTGAATTGTGGGCACCGCGTTGTATCTCTTTTCTTCATGTTGAGTGGCTGGTGACCCTTCGGAGTTCCGTTGGGTCATCGTGCGAACACCGCCGGCACAAGACATTCGGGCACGCACAAAGTGTCGGGCAAGCCCGAACACAAGGATCAAGGCTATCCGCTGCCAATGCTGCGGTCAAAAACCTGGAGTCCTACGAACCAACCTCCACTACCAGCGCTGCAGACGCCGCTTCTATTCCAGGTTTGACCAGGCGGAAAACCGAACTCGCCCAAGCTTTCGGCTAATCCAGCAGGAAGACCTCACGCCTACGCACCATCTCGATCGTTGCGTCATCGAGGTAAGCCTCAGCAGCCAGCAGCCGCGGCAGCAAGTCGCGCTCGGTCGTCGTCGCCCGGAAAACCAGCCCAATGCTCACGTCATGATCGGGCTGCAGGATCATCTCGATCGGATCGCCGGCAATGATCGTGCCCGGGACGACGACGCTCAGGTAGGCGCCCGGCCGACCGGCCGCGGTGAACGTCTTCGCCCAACCCTTCTCCCCCATCCAACCGCGAAAGGTTGAACAGGGAATCCGTGGCGCAGTCACCTGGAGAACGACCTCTTGCCCAACCTGCCAGCGCTCACCGATCAGCGCATCGTTGATCTCCAGGCCGACAGTGGTGAGATTCTCACCGAAGAAGCCATTTGGCAGCTCTCGCCCTAACCTTTGTTCCCACTCATCGAGATCCTCGCGCTGGAAGGCGTAGACGGCCTGCTCGTCACCACCATGGTGCTTGCCATCGCCGATGAAGTCCCCGACCAGTCCGCTTCCCATACCGATGGTCTTGGGCCCTGGCGCACGCACCTCGACCGGTTCAAGGGTTGGCTGCTTCCCGATACCCGTCAACCCGGTGTCCTTGTGGGGGTTCGGTCGCGGGTGGCCAAGGTTGACCGAGTCGAGTCTTGCCACCGTGTCAGGCTACAAGTTGCTCAAGGCGTGGTGGTATCGCGGAGAAATGCGGTGACGTCTCGAAAGAACTCGGGAGCGATCACGAGCGCGTGTCCACGGTTGCGATAGATGATCAGGCTTCCGTGCGGCAGTCGAAACGCCGTTTCCGCAAACATTTCTATTGTCCAGAAGGGGTCTTGTGCGCCACAGATCACAAGTGTTTCAGTCTGGATATCCGCGAGCCGGTCGCGTACATCGAAGGCGTCCTCGGCCCGAAGCATGGCGATCGTGTCGGCCGGATTCTTGATCGTGATCCGCTTCGCGGCCAAGAACGCGACCGGTGTCAGCAGTGCCCGAAGCCATCGCGACCGGATCTTCCCCGACAGCACGTCCAAAACGGCGTGGGCCGGATACTGGCCAGTCTCCTCGATTGCCTGCAGCAACTTCAGCTGCTGCTCCTTCCCAACCGGGCCGAGCGCGTACGCGGCGCTCGCAATCACCGCCCTGCGCACCACATCAGGTCTGTCTGCAATCAGCTGGAGCGCAACAGATCCCCCGGTGCTGGCCCCCAGCACGTCCACCGGCGCACCGAAGTAGTGGCGAATTGCCTCGGCATGCCGCTCGGCTATGTCGGCGAAGGTGGTATCTGCCGCCATTCCCGGCCAACGGTTGGTGAAATAGACCTCGAAGCCGGCTCTTGCCAGCGGGGTCAGCGTTCGAAGCGCAAGTGTTCGTTCTAGGCCCGGCTTCGGGTTTCGATGATCCAGCGTGAATCCGCTGAGATAAACCAGCGGCTCGCCCGAACCCAGGGCAAGGTATGGCAACCCGCCGCTGAATGTGCCTTCCCGTACCTCGGCCGACGTCACGGACTCATTCTGCTCCGCCGCTTCCGATCAGCAGGCGATCGAGTGCTGTGTACGCGCTGTGAGCATCTGTGCTTGGCGTATGAATGAAACCAAATTGGTGAGGTCTATCCAGGTCGCGGCCCTAGCCTGGATCGCAGATCGCCCACCAGCCAAGCGGATTCCGATCGAGGAAGAGTTGATCATGATGCGTGTCAACCATCGCGAAACCGATCTGGAGAACCATGATCGTGGTCTCGACTACGACCTGCCACGGCTACTGCACCGGCGGGGCATGCTCAAGCTCGTTGCCGGAGTTGGTCTGGCGGGTGCCGGTCTGATCACACTCGGGGCATGCTCAAGCGATACCGGCACGGCCGACGTGAACTCACCACCTGGCGGCCGACCACCCGGAGGCGGAGCAGCTGGGGGGTCGGAAACCAGCGACACCGCGAACGGTGAGCTTCCGGAGGAGACCGGCGGCCCCTTTCCCGGCGATGGTTCAAACGGTGCGAACGTGCTGAACCAGAGCGGCATCGTGCGCCGCGACATCACCTCAAGCTTCGGATCCAGCACCGCGCGGGCCGAAGGTGTGCCGCTCACCATCGCGATGACCATCAACGACTTCGCCAAGAACAAATCGCCGATAGCCGGCGGCGCTGTCTACGTCTGGCACTGCGACCGCGAAGGCAGATACTCCCTTTACTCCCAAGGCGTGACCGGTGAGAACTACCTGCGCGGAGTCCAGGAGGCCGATGATCGCGGCCAGCTGAGGTTTGCCACGATCTTCCCCGCCTGCTACTCGGGCCGCTGGCCACACATCCACTTTGAGGTCTACCCGAGCCTGGCCAAGGCCACAAACAGCGAGAACAAGATCGCCACATCACAGATGGCACTGCCCGAGGCCACCTGCCAGGCGGTCTATGCGACAAGCGGTTATGAACAGAGCCGCAGCAACCTGGGCCGCGTCAGCTTGGAGACAGACAATGTCTTCCGCGACGGGTATAACCTGCAGATCCCTAGGGTGTCCGGCGATCCGTCCAGCGGATATCAGCTCAGCTTCACGTGCGCTGTCTGAATCTCCTGGACAGCGGTCCAGGGGTGTCAGTGCCCGCTGATGCGTCGGTAGGTTCCGCTCAGAAAATCTTCCAACTCGGCGGTTTCGCTCTGCCGTACACGAATCCGATAGCTGAGTTGTCCGTCGACAACGGCGAAACGATGCTCGGCGCCTCCCCGTGGCGTGACCTTATCCAAGATCAGTTCCTCATCGTGCCAGCCGCCGCGCGCCGGCTGCGGCGGATCGCCCTCTGAGTCGAAGAACCACCAGAGGATGGCCGCCTGCCGAGCTGGCAGGGTCCCGTCGGTCTTGTCGATCATGAACACACCATGGCCGGAGAACTCTCCGTGATCAGCTCTCACCTGCCGGTAGTCCTGCACTACAACCTGATCACTGACATCGAGCTTGAAGACGATCATCGCTCGCGCGGTCGTGGCTGGACCCGAAGCGGACGTCGCCTGCTGCTCGATACCAGTCCAGTTGCCCAGCATGGGAAGGAATAGTTCACGAAGACCCACAGACACCATCTTTTCAACTGCTCGCGCAATCGCGCGGTGTGTCCGCAGGCGTCGTCGTCGCTCGCAGAGGAAAAGCGCCTCCGCTCGCTCCTCCTCCGTCCTGCGGCGCGCGATTTCCCGACGCTCGCAGCTGGTTTTCAACTGCTCGCGCAATCGCGCTCGGGACCCGCCTACTTCGTCCTCCGTCGCCGAGGAAAGAACGCCTCCGCTCCGTCGTCCTCAGCAAGGCGGCGCGCGATTCTCCGACGCTCGCAGCTGGTTTCAGCTGCTCGCACAATCGCGTTGTGTGTCCCGGCAGCCTCGACGTGCGCCGCCGCGCTCGAAGAACGGCTGGGGCGGTCGTACGCTGCATACCTGGCTTGAGGCTTCACGTTGCCCAGCCCACGGCCGTTGGGCTCGGCGATTCTTTCGTTGGCGGCTTCCTCGCCGCACGGATACCTAGGAGGACAGCTTCGTGGACGTGATCCAGCTTCCGTCTAACTGTCCGCCGGACCGCTTCTACCGCGGCGGCCGCAAGATCACAGAATTCCGGGGCGAGCCGCCCGGCGGCGATCGCCAGCCAGAGGACTGGGTGGCGTCAACCACGACGCTGGCCGGCGAAGAGTCCCTCGGCCTCAGCCACCTTCCTGATGCTCGATCCTTGAAGGACGCAATCGAAGAGCAGCCGGAAGCCTGGCTGGGACGTGCCCACGCTGAACGATTCGGGGCCGACACGCGCCTTCTCGTCAAGCTGTTGGATGCCGGGCAGCGCCTGCCCGTTCATGCCCATCCGGACGTCTCGTTTGCGGCTCAGCATTTGCACACGGCGCATGGCAAGGCGGAGGCCTGGTTCATCGTTGATGGCGGCGAAGTCCACCTGGGTCTGAAGCAGGACGTGACCGTCGACGACCTCAAGCCGATGGTCAAGAACCAAGACGTCGACGAGCTCCTCGACCTGCTCCACCGGGTCGATGTAAAACGAGGCGACGTCGTCTATGTGCCGCCCGGCGTCCTCCACGCAATAGGTGCAGGTGTCTTCATGGTCGAGCTGCAGGAACCGGAGGACCTGTCGATCCTCTTGGAGTGGCGAGGCTTCGAACTGGATGGCGAACGTGACGGACATCTAGGGCTCGGATTCGATCTAGCGCTGGAGGCTGTCGAATGCCAAAGCCGAAGTAGTGAGGAGATCCACCAACTGGTGCGTCCAGCAGGCTTCGGATCGTCCGTGCTGCCACAAGCGGCAGACCGATACTTCCGGTTGGAGCGCGTCGCACTGAACGGCGAGGCGACCCTCGA
>DASRJV010000068.1:0-2288 GCA_035649295.1 Propionibacteriaceae bacterium | reverse complement strand
AAAGATTCCAGTTCAAGGGTTATTAACTGACGACGAGGTTGTTCGTTCCTACTTCGAATGGTGCGTCAGCGCTGATCATCAAAGGTTAGAAAGCAGTCGGCTGGTGTGACGCGTAGGCTCCTCGAGAGTTCGAATTTCTTCTTCGGTGAGGCGGATGTCGAGCGCCGTAACGGCGTCCGGTAAGTGATGCGGCTTGGTCGGACCCGCTTCACTGAGCAGCCTGGCGCTCGGCCTCAGACTGACCTCAACTGCAAGGATGGTGCTTGGGCGCGAGAAGTGACAGGAGCGACGATTGAAGGTCACCGTCGTAGGGGGCGGCTCAACGTACACACCCGAGCTGGTCGACGGGATTGCGCGGCTGCAACACCTGTTCGGAGTCGATGAGCTGGTGCTGACCGATCCGGCTGAGGAACGCCTCGCTCTGGTCGCCGGCGTGTCGCAGCGCATCTTCGCGAAGTACGGGTACCCCGGGCACATTACCTTCACGACTGATCTTGACCAGGCTGTGGCGGATGCCGCAGTCGTCCTCCTCCAATTGAGGGTCGGCGGTCAGGCGGCACGCGCAGTCGACGAGAGCCTGCCTTTGACGTGTGGCTGCGTCGGCCAGGAGACTACTGGTGCTGGCGGACTGGCCAAGGCCCTGCGTACGGTGCCGGTGATCTTGGAGATCGCCGACCGGGTCTCGCACCTTGCTGCCAAAGACGCCTGGATCATCGACTTCACCAATCCCGTTGGCATCGTCACGCGTGCCCTGCTCGATCATGATCACCGTGCAGTCGGGCTCTGCAACGTGGCGATCGGTAATCAACGGACAGCCGCGACGTTGCTCGACGTTGCGCCGGCCCGGGTCGCACTTGATCATGTCGGGCTGAATCACCTGACCTGGACTCGCCAAGTGCTGGTCGACGGCGAAGATCAATTGCCCAAGCTGCTTGCTACCTCAGCGGACGCCCTGGCAGGTCGTTCCGGCCTGCCAGCTGAATTGCTGCGACGCCTGGCGCTGTGGCCCTCGTACTACCTTCGTTACTTCTACGAGCATGATCATGTCGTCCAGCAGCAGCGGTTGCAGCCATCCCGGGCCAAGGAAGTGGCTGAGATTGAACGGCAGTTGCTGGACATCTATGCCGATCCAGCGGTCGACGAGAAACCGGCCCTGCTGCAAAAGCGTGGCGGTGCCTACTACTCCGAGGCTGCGGTGGATCTCATGGCGTCCTTGATCACCGATCGCGGAGATATGCAAGTGGTCAATCTGCGCAATGACGGCACACTGCCCTTTCTCGCCGATCAGGCGGTCGTTGAGGTGCCGGCGCTGATCAGCGAACATGGGCCGCGACCACAGCCCGTGACGCCGCTCGATCCACTTCTCGCCGGTCTCATCGCCCACGTTTCGGCGTACGAGGAACTGGCGTTGGACGCTGCTCTTCGTGGCGGACGAGAGCGCGTGTTCCGGGCATTGCTGGCCCACCCTCTCATCGGCCAACACGACCTTGCCGACAAGCTGACCGACCTGCTGATTGCCGCGAATCGAGATCACTTGCGGTGGGTGGCGTGACCGCTGCGGTGCTCGCGATCGACGGCGGCAACAGTAAGACCGACGTCTGCCTGATCTCTGATGACGGCCGGCTACTGGGATATGCGCGCGGGGCGGGGTCCAACCACCAGGTCGTCGGCCTCGACGCCGCATTCGACGTGCTCGATCGGCTGGTCGGCGACGCAGCGTCCGAGGCTGGAGTCGACGGTTCCTCCGCAATCGCCCAGCACGCTGCGGTTTACCTCGCAGGCGCCGACTTCCCGAGAGAGGTCGAGATGCTGCTCGCCCGAGTTACGGCCGCCGGGTGGGCGGACGAGATATCCCTTGACAACGACACGTTTGCCCTGCTCCGTGCGGGCACAAATGCAGCCAACCGGATCGCTGTGGTCTGTGGCGCGGGCATCAACTGCGTAGGAATCTCCGAATCGAGTGACATACTGCGTTTCCCGTCGGTTGGCGTCATTTCGGGTGACTGGGGCGGCGGCGTGACTCTCGGTACCGAAGCGCTGTTCCTTGCCGTGCGCGCCGAGGACGGCCGTGGGCAACCCACTGCGCTGCGCGAGGCGGTCATGCAACACTTCGGCACGTCATCGATTGTGGAAGTGACGGCGGCACTGCACTTCGGTGACATGCCTCGCGCCCGGCTTCATGAATTGGTGCCAGTGCTACTGGCCGCCGCCGCAGCAGGGGACGAACATGCCAGGGCAGTGGTGTACCGGCAGGCGGAGGAGGTATTCCTGTTCGCCCGGGCGGCAAT
>DASRJV010000067.1:0-2607 GCA_035649295.1 Propionibacteriaceae bacterium | reverse complement strand
CGGCTCGAGCTACCCACGGTGCGAATTGCGGTGGCGCGCGCCGCCAGCCAGGCATCCGGCACGGGTTCTGTGCTGGATGCCAGTGGTTACGTCATAGCGCGGCGTCAAGCCACGGTTTCGGCCAAGATCACCGGCAAAGTCACCGAGGTCCTGATCGAGGAAGGCATGCGGGTCCAGGAGGGTGATGTGCTGGCCCGGCTCGACGATACCGAAGCCCAGGCCCAACTCGCATTGGCCCGAGCCCAGGTGACTGCCACTCGCGCGCAACTCGCCGAGATCCGTGCTCAGCTCACCCAGGTCGAGCGGGACTATACGCGCCAGCAGGCGCTCGCCGCTCGGCAGCTCATTAGTGTGCAGGCGTTAGAGGCTGCTCTCGCACAGCGTGACATGCTCAGGGCGCGGCTGGCCAGTACCGAGGAGCAGATCAGAGTGGCGCAGGAATCGGTCGCAGTGGCTCAGGTACAGCTCGATAATACCGTGGTGCGTGCGCCATTTAGCGGGGTAGTGATCGCCAAGGCCGCGCAGCCCGGCGAGATGATCTCACCGATCTCGGCCGGTGGTGGCTTCACGCGGACCGGTATCGGCACGATTGTGGACATGGACTCACTCGAGATCCAGGTGGACGTCAACGAGGCGTTCATCAACCGTGTCAAGCCGGATCAGCCGGTGGAGGCGATGTTGAATGCCTATCCGGACTGGCACATCCCTGGTGAGGTGATTGCCATCATCCCGACGGCGGACCGCAGTAAGGCTACCGTCAAGGTGCGCATCGCCATCAAACAGAAGGATCCGCGTATCGTGCCTGACATGGGCGTGCGCGTCGCCTTCTTGGATCCGCAACCCACGCAACCCGCGCGCCTCACGTCCGGCGTCTTGGTGCCGGACGCAGCGGTGCGGGCGGATGGCGCCGCGGGCGTGGTGTTTGTGTATGCCGACGGCAAGGTAGAGCGGCGCAGTGTCACGTTGGGGCAGAGCGTCGACGGTCTGCGGCAGCTGCAGAGTGGCCTGCGTGACGGGGAGCGCGTGGTGCTGTCGCCGCCGGAGTCGCTCCAGGACGGCCAGGCTGTGAAGCTGGCCGATAACGGTGCACCATGAGCCATCTGGTCGAGATCCACAGTCTGACAAAGACGTACGTGCGCGGCCGCGAGAAGATCGAAGTGCTCCACGGTATTAACCTCGACATTCCCCGGGGGGACTTTGTCGCCCTGATGGGTCCGTCCGGCTCGGGCAAGACCACCCTGCTCAACCTGATTGGCGGGCTGGACACACCCACGACGGGCAGCATTCGGGTGGACGGCCAACGCATCGACCAGCTCTCGAGCGGAGAACTCTCGCGCTGGCGCGCGGCCCATGTCGGCTTTGTGTTCCAGTTCTACAACCTCCTGCCAGTGCTGTCGGCGCAGCGCAATGTCGAGCTGCCGTTGTTGCTGACCAATCTCTCGGCCGTGCAGCGACGCAAGCATGCCGAGATCGCGCTTGCCCTGGTCGGTCTCCAGGACCGGGCCAAGCACAAACCCAAGGAGCTGTCCGGTGGTCAGGAGCAACGGGTGGCGATTGCCCGCGCCCTGGTGTCCGACCCGACGCTCCTGGTCTGCGACGAGCCGACCGGTGATCTCGACCGCGCCACGGCAGACGAGATCCTGACCGTGCTGCAGATGCTCAATCGCGAGCACGGGAAGACGGTCGTGATGGTGACGCACGATCCCAAAGCGGCCGAATACGCCCGCCGCCAGCTCCATCTGGACAAGGGCACCTTGGCGAACGGGGAGGACGCGCCATGAGATACCTGCCGCTCCTCTGGGCTGGACTGTTCCGTAAGAAGACCCGCACCATCCTGACGCTGCTGTCGGTGTGCGTCGCGTTCCTGCTGTTCGGCTTCCTGCATGCCGTCACAGTGGCATTCGAGTCGGGCGCCGACAGCGCCGATGCCAAACGCCTGCTCACCACTGCCCGCTACTCCATCATTGAGCTGTTGCCGATGGCGTACCTGCGCCGCATCGAGCAGGTGCCCGGTGTCGTCGGCGTGGCCTACGCCGAATGGTTTGGTGCCAAGTACCAGAACGAGAGCAATGCCTTTCCGGTATTCGCAGTGGATCCCCGACGCTACCTCGACATGTATTCTGAGTTCACGATCGCACCAGGCCAGCGCGAGGCCTTTATCAAGACGCGCACCGGTGCCGTGGCCGGTACACGTCTGGTCCAGCGCTTCGGCTGGAAGCTCGGCCAGAAGGTGCCGATCAGCTCGGAAATCCACCCGAAGGCCGACGGCAGCATGGGTTGGGAGTTTGATCTGGTGGGCATACTGGATGCTGACGACCCCGCCGTGCGCGGTAATACCGACGTGGTCCTGATCAACGGCGCGTACTTCGACGAGGCGCGCCAGACCAACAAGGGCCGGACCGGCTGGTACATTGAGCGCATCGCCGACTCCACGCAGGCTAGAGCCATCTCGACGGCGATCGATGCGCTGTTCATGAACTCGCCCGACGAAACCAAGACGCAGCCCGAAAAGGAATTTGCCTTAGGCTTCGCCAAGCAGATCGGCGATATTGGAGCGCTCGTCACGCGCATCTTGGCCGCGGTGTTCTTCACCATTCTGATCTTGAC
>DASRJV010000066.1:0-8368 GCA_035649295.1 Propionibacteriaceae bacterium | reverse complement strand
GTTGACAAACTAGCTAAATGAACGACGCCGGTCGTGGGTGCCTGCCGGATCCCGCCCGCAAGGCACACTGGATTGCGATGACCAGCAATTCATACGGCGACGGTTCCACACGCGGCTTCGACAAACTGCCGCCGGATGTGTATCAACCTGACCCAGCGCTGGCGGGGTATCCGCCACCGCAGGGACCACCGTCAATGGGTCCAATCGGCTACGGTCAGGCTGGGCCGGGCCAGCCCTACGGGCAGATCGGACCCTACGGATCGCCTGGCTATCCACCTCCGATGCCGGCCCCGAGCAGCCCACTGCCCGACGGCCCTCGGCCCTACCAGCAGATGCTCCGCGGACCGCAGTATCGCTGGTGGAAACCGCTGCTCTGCCTCGTCCTGGTGCTGCCGCTGGCGTTACTGATGATGGGCCTCGCAATCGTGCCGGTGCTCGTCGCCGGCCTGGTCAGCGGAGCGCCGGATCTCGTCGAGTACACCGTGAGGACCACGAGTGACATCGCGAACCTGGGTCCGATCGGCTTCATTTATCTGAACTTGACGCTGATCGTGCTCATCCCGGCCAGCGGGTTGTCGATTTGGATCGTGCACGGCATTCGGCCGGGGTACCTGTCCTCAGTCGCGGGTCGAATCCGGTGGCGGTGGATGTTGCGCTGCGTCGCGGTCATCGCGCCGCTATGGGCGGTTTATACCTTGCTGGGTGTGCTGGTCGAACCCTTCACCTCTCCGCGCCCTGATCATTGGGTGGCACTGCTGGTGATCGTGGTGCTCATGACGCCACTCCAGGCAGCCGGGGAGGAGTACTTCTTCCGAGGCTGGATCATGCAGAACGTCGGCGCTTGGTTCGCGCGGCCCATGGTGGGGCTAGTCGCGTCGCTTGCGGTGTCCGCTGCTGCCTTCTCAACGGCGCATCTCAGTCCGGACCCCTGGGTGCTCGGCACTATCGCCTGTCTCGCGGTGGCTTCTGGAGTGGCGGCTTGGCGGACCGGTGGGTTGGAGGCAGGCATTGCGATGCACGCGGTCAACAACGTATTGACGTTCGGCGTCGTCGTGTTCTACGGCGGTTGGTCTCAGGCGTTTGTCGGGACGGACACCACCGGAACTCCAGTAATGCTGCTGCTGGCAGTCGCGGTCAACGGAAGCGCATTGGCCTTGATCCTGTGGCAGGCCAAGCGTGCCCGGTTGCAGCCCTACTACCAGCCGCCAGCTCGGCCGGCCGCTCCGACGAACGTCCCGCCGCCTGCGGCGTACCCTCTCGGCCAGTACCCGGCATAGACGGCGGGGAATTCATTTCGAAACGGTGACGTTCACGGCCGTAGTTGATTGTGGGCCGTAGAGTATGCGCGCCGGGGGGCGTCAGCTTGGTTCGTTGGATCGTAGTCAGTGGTCCGATGCTTGGTCACGCGCGTGATCAGATCGAAAAGAAAGTGAGTAATCGGTGGCAGCGAAGGCAGGGGGCAGGCGGCTCGTGATCGTCGAGTCTCCGACCAAGGCCAACAAGATCGCGAGCTTCCTCGGCGATGGCTACATCGTCGAGTCCAGCCGCGGTCACATTCGCGACCTGCCGACAGGTGCCGCCGAAGTCCCCGCGAAGTACAAGGGTGAGAAATGGGCTCGTACGGGGGTGAACGTCGACAACGGTTTCGAACCGCTTTACGTCGTCAACCCGGAGAAGCGAGCGACGATCCGCTCGCTGAAGGAGGCACTGGCCGGTGCTGACGAGCTGTTGCTCGCCACTGACGGTGACCGTGAGGGCGAGGCGATCGCCTGGCACCTCCTGCAGGAGCTGAAGCCCAAGGTTCCGGCGAAACGCATGGTCTTCCATGAGATCACCCAGGCTGCCATCGCGGAGGCGGTCGCCAATCCGCGCGATCTTGACGAGGATCTCGTCGATGCCCAGGAAACGCGGCGGATCCTTGATCGTCTCTACGGTTACGAGGTCTCGCCGGTGCTGTGGAAGAAGGTCATGCCACGGCTTTCGGCCGGACGCGTGCAGTCAGTCGCGACCCGGCTGATCGTTGATCGGGAACGGGAACGCATCGCCTTCCGCAGCGCCTCCTACTGGGATCTGGACGCGATCCTGGACGCCGGCCGCGAAGCTGAGCCTCCGCTCTTTCCCGCCCGGCTCACTCGGGTTGGGGATCGACGGGTCGCCCAAGGTCGTGATTTCGACAGCCGCGGTTCCTTGATCAACAGGGACCATGATCAGCTTGTACTGCTGGACGAGAACCAGGCACGGGCTCTGGCAGGCTCGCTGCGCTCCGCCAGCTTTGCGGTGGACAGCGTCGAGTCAAAGCCCTACAGCCGCCGTCCGTACGCACCTTTCCGCACCACGACGATGCAGCAAGAGGCCGGCCGCAAACTCGGGTTCACCGCCCAGCGAACAATGTCGGTCGCCCAAGATCTCTACGAGGCCGGCTTCATTACCTATATGCGGACCGACTCGATCACCCTCTCCGGCAGTGCGATCGCCGCTGCCCGGCACCAGGTCCGTCAACTCTTCGGATCGGAGTACCTGCCGGACCAGCCGCGTATCTACACGTCCAGGGTCAAGAACGCCCAGGAGGCCCACGAGGCGATCCGGCCTGCCGGTGAGACCTTTCTGACACCGGCCCAAACCGGGCTGACCGGCGATCAGTTCCGGCTCTATGAGCTGGTCTGGATGCGCACGATCGCGTCCCAGATGAAGGACGCGGAGGGCCTCTCGATTACGGTCAAGATCAACGCCCAACCCGCCGATGGCGAGCAGTGCACCTTCGTTGCCTCCGGTCGGACGATCACCTTCTACGGCTTCCTCAAGGCCTACGTGGAATCGGTCGAGGAAATCGACGGGCACAGCGACGACGAGCAGACCCGGCTTCCACGCCTCACGGCGGGGCAGCCATTGCGGCCCGAGTCTGTGACCGCGTCAGGGCATGAGACCCGGCCTCCGGCCCGCTACACCGAGCCGTCGCTGGTGGCCAAGCTGGAGGAACTGGAGATCGGCCGGCCCTCGACGTACGCAACGATCATCCGCACGATTACGGCTCGGGACTACGTGTTCAAGAAAGGTACGGCCCTGGTGCCTACCTGGCTGGCCTTTGCGGTTACGCGGTTGCTCGAGGAGCACTTCCCGAAGTTGGTGGACTACGCCTTCACCGCTGAGATGGAGGAGGTGCTGGACCAGGTCGCCGATGGGCATGCCGAGCGGCTCAGAGTCTTGACCGACTTCTACTTCGGCAGTGACGACCGTGAGGGACTGCATCGGCTGGTTTCCGAGCTCGGTGAGATCGACGCGCGTAAGCTTTCGACCTTTGAGATCACTGATCTTGAAGCCTTGGAAACGGGCACCCCGAAGATCGTCGTACGCGTCGGCCGCTATGGCACCTACGTTGAGGACGAGGACGGCCGCCGCGCCAACGTCGCTGACGATCTTCCGCCTGACGAACTCACTGTCGATCTTGCTCGGGAGTTGCTGGCAAAGCCGGTGGGCGAGGAGCGAGAGCTGGGGCTGGATCCAGAAACCTCGCGAATGATCGTCGCTAAGAACGGGCGTTTCGGTCCTTACGTCACCGAGGTCCTGGCCGAGGACGCGCCGAAGAGTGTCAAGCCGCGCACTGGATCGCTGTTCGCTTCGATGAGCATAGACACGGTCACCCTTGAGCAGGCACTTCAGTTGATGAGCCTGCCCAGAGTGGTGGGCACCGATGTGGACGCTGTGGAGATCACCGCGCAGAACGGCCGGTACGGGCCGTACCTGAAGAAGGGCTCGGACTCACGCTCGTTGGAAAACGAAGATCAGATCTTCTCGATCACACCTGAGGAAGCTCAGGCAATCTACGCCCAACCCAAGCAACCCCGCCGGGCGGCGGCCAAGCCGCCACTCAAGGATCTCGGCAGCGACCCTGCCTCCGGGCGGCCCATGATCATCAAGGAAGGGCGCTTCGGTCCTTACGTCACCGATGGCGAGATCAATGCGACGCTGCGACGCGGCGACGATATCGAGACGATCACCAGCGAGCGTGCAGCACAGCTGCTGGCCGAGAAGCGCGCCAAAGGACCGGCGCCCAAGAAGCGCCCGGCCAAGCGCAGACAAGCGACTGCCGCCGCGACCAATTCATCTCCGAAGCCGGCCGCGAAGAAGGTGGCGGCGAAGACGGTACGGACCAAAGCCGGCTGACGGTCGCCTGAGCGACCACCGCTGCCGGCAAGACACCACTAGTGTTCGACCATGGGTAAGAAGAAGCGCAGCAAGGCCAATGCAAGCAACCACGTTGAGCGCGTGGTTGCCCAGCCGGCTGCGCTTCCGGAACGGTCCAGTACCACTCCTCCGGGGCAGCGCTACTACGACATGCCTTACAGCGCAGCGACTCCGCGCTTGATCAATCCTGATCTTGGTCTGCAACACCTGGTGGCACGGGCCGGCCACAACGCCGCGTACGAGATCTCGGTCACCTTGCTGGATGCGCCTGATCACCGACTGATCCGATCCGGTGTCCTCCTTGCCCATCGAGTACTCGACGGGCGAGGCGAGTGGTACATGACCGCTCCCGACTGGCAGCCGCTGTTGCCGCAGGACCGGATCGAGCTCATGGGCCATGCCGATCTTCCAGAAGAGCTGGCCGACATGATCCGACCGCTGCGTCGCCGGGCGACGCTGGGACCGGTGGCCGCGCTGAGCTGCGATCGGCGGGAATTCGCGTTGCGCGACCGCGAAGAATCCACGCTTGCTTTACTGCGCGACGACAGGGTTACCGTACGCCGCGGCGGCTTGACGACCGCCCGCTACCGCGAGGTGTTGATCACCCCGGTCGGGTCTGGACTGAACGATGAGCAGTTGGCGTGGCTGGAGCGTTCTCTCGTGCAGGTTGGCGCTACCCAGGTACCACGTTTCCCGCGGCTGGTTTCTCGGCTGGGCGCGCCAGCGACCGGACCGACCGACATACCTGTGCCTGGCCCATTCGACGCGGCCGCATCTTTCAAGAAGTTCGTCTCCCAGCTGGTCGCACTACGGTTGCGGCAGATCGTGGAGGCCGATCTCGCCATCCGTGGCGGCGATCTCAGCGCGGTTGATCGACTCGCTGATGAAGCGGCGCGACTCCGGGAGGAGCTCAAGGGACTCTCGGTCGTTCTTGATCCTGATTGGGTCGAGGATCTCTACGACGAGCTTGGCTGGATCAGCCTGGAAGCCAGCTCGCCCAATGCGCAGGAGCACGACCGGCTGACTGCTCGGTTACGCAGCGAGCGCTATCTCACCGTGCTGGAACGGCTCGTTGCCGCGGTCCGCTCACCCAAGCTGGCTGATCAGCGCTCAGATCCTGCAGGTGACGTGCTTGCCGGCCTGGTCTCGATGGCTGTCGCACGCATGCGTCGCTGCGCAGATCACCTGAACGTCGACTCCCTGGACGACGAGTGGGAGGAGGCTTGGCAGGAGATGGGACGCCTCGAGTGGGTGGTGGGTGTCGCGTCCCAGGTACTCCCGGAAGAGTCGGCGACCATCCACCAGCATCTCTTCAAGCCGCGGCAGCTGTTGTCGGAGATCCACAACGATCATCATCGCGAGCTGGCCACGTACGAGCGGGTCGCCAATCTTCCTCCCGAGCAGGCCTTTGCCGCAGGTCGCGACTTTGAACGTGAGACGCGGAGGTCACGTCACGCTCGCCGGGAGTTCGCTGAGTCGTGGGCCAAGACCAAAAAGAAGCTTGGCGCGTGAGCACAGCGGGCGGGGTCTTTGTCGTTTTCGAGGGCGGCGACGGAGTTGGCAAGACCACCCAGGTTGACCGGCTCTGCTCATGGCTGAGCAGCGAAGGGCATGACGTACTGAAGACATTCGAGCCCGGCGACACCACCATCGGAGCGATGATCCGGCAGATCGTTCTGGATCCGGCGACCGGCGAGATGTCACCTCGCGCGGAGGCCTTGCTGTATGCGGCCGACAAGGCACAACACATCTTCTCGGTGGTGCGGCCCGCGCTGGAGCGGGGTGCGGTGGTGGTGTGCGACCGGTATGTCGACTCGATGCTGGCGTACCAGGGCGGCGGTCGCGTACTGGAACCGACCGAGGTCGAGCACATCGCCCGCTGGGCTACCGAGGACTTGCGACCCGATCTCACGGTCGTGCTGGACGCTGAGCTCAGCGTGACGGTGCACGCCAAACGCGACAAGGATCGGTTGGAATCGGCAGGCGAGGTGTTTCACGAACGCACGCGGCAGTTCTTCCTCAAGCTGGCGCAACGTGACCCCGAGCACTACCTCGTGCTCGATGCGCGCGCTTCACGTGAGGAGATCGCCGCCCAGGTGGCCGCCCGGGTGACGCAACTGCTCGCGCCATCGCGCAGCCGATGACGTCAGTAGCGAATGGCAGAGTGGTCGACATGGCTGCAGGCGTCGAGGCCACCGCCACCGGTCGCGACCACGGTGTTTGGGCGGAGTTGGTCGGTCAGACCGCGGCTGTCGCGACACTGCGGCGAGCGGTGTCAGGCGAGCCCCACGCCATGAGTCACGCCTGGTTGTTTACCGGCCCTCCCGGTTCGGGACGATCGAATGCGGCGCGCGCCTTCGCCGCGGCACTGCAGTGCACTGCGGGCGGGTGCGGGCAGTGCAGCGCATGCCGAACGTCGTTGTCCGGCGCGCACCCTGACGTCACGCTGGTGCGCACCGAGCTGCTGTCCATCGGCGTCGACGAGGTGCGTGAACTAGTACGCCGGTCTGCGATGAGCCCGACTCTGGGAGGGTGGCAGGTCATTGTGATCGAGGACGCGGATCGGATCACCGAACGCGGCGCCGATGCTCTGCTGAAGAGCATCGAGGAGCCCGCTCCCCGAACGGTGTGGATCCTGTGTGCTCCGACTGTTGACGATGTAGTGGCGACTATTCGATCGCGGTGCCGACTGTTGACATTGCAGACGCCGAGTATTCCAGCGGTGGCCCGTTTGCTTGAGGGCCGCGATGGGATCGCACCGGAGCTGGCGGCGTACGCGGCACGGGTTTCGCAGGGACACATAGGTCGAGCGCGCGCCTTGGCTCGGGACGAGGGTGCTCGGGAACGGCGGCAACAGGTCCTGCAGATCCCTTTCCAGCTGCAGGGGTTGGGAGCCTGCTTGGCTGCGGCAGCCCAGGTGGTAGAGGCGTCCACGGCTGAGGCTGCAGTGGCAACGAACGAGCTGGACGCAAGGGAACGGTCTGCACTGGAAGAGGCGTTGGGATTCGGCACGAAGGGCGCCAAGCCCCGCCAAACCCAGGCTGCGATCAAGGAGCTGGAGGAGCAGCAGCGGGCTCGGATCAAGCGCTTCCAGCGGGATGCTATTGATCGAACACTGACTGAACTGACCGGCTTCTATCGCGACGTGCTGAGCATTCAGACCGGCTCGGGGGCGCCGCTGATCAATGAGGATCTGAGGCCTCAGATTGCTGTGCTGGCTCGAAAGTCGACCGCCGAATCGACACTGCGCCGGATCGACGCGCTGCTAGCGTGCCGGACGGCGTTGGAGGGGAACGTTGCGCCCCTTCTTGCGGTCGAGGCTGCGTTGATAGGTCTGGTAGAAGGTTGAGGCTGTGAGCGCGTCGGGGCACCAGTTGGACATGCGGTCGCGCAGTGTACCGGGTATTTTGTCGAAATGTACGGGGTTCATTTTCTGCGAGTTCTTTAGTAATCTGGGCGCCACAGGTTGCCGGAGGGGACGAACCCCCGAGCGTCCTCTCCGACAACCTTCCAGGTCTGGCTACCAAGCCAGACCTTTCTTGATTTTGCGGCCGGTTCCACCCGTCTGTGGCCCGATGCTCAAAACGCTCAGAGGTCACAAATTGGTATCGCAAAGTGTTGCGTTCCCAAGAAGGTTGCCTTTACGGTGGAAAGCGGCCCGTTTCCGTTTCGTTATAAACGGACGGGGGCGGTACGCCAGGGGAAGGACTCACAGGCATCCGATGTGCCTGGTGAGATCGCGCGTCCGTCTGCCGAACTCTGCTGGACGGCGCCTTGCCGGGAACGTCCCGGGCGAAAGCGGAGGTGGAGGAACCAGCGGATCTCTCTCACACGCCAGGGGATGAGAGAGAGTCCCGGGGTAAAGCGCTCACGGCGGTGTATCTCTCGCACCGCGTGAGCGCCGGGCCCGATGCGGCCCCGAACCTGGTGCCCCACAGGCGTACTCGGGGAAGGATTCATTCCTACGTTGACATCCACCTTCATCCAGCGCGCCGTCGGCGTGAGCGCTGCGGTTGCCCTTTCCTGTGGGATTGGGCTCGCGGGCGTCGCACCTGCCGAGGCAGCAGCGACGAGCGTGTGGGACCGCGTCGCCAAGTGCGAGAGCGGTGGCAACTGGAAGATCAACACCGGCAATGGTTATTACGGTGGCGTGCAGTTCGCTGCGAGCACCTGGAAGGCGCACGGC
>DASRJV010000065.1:0-3893 GCA_035649295.1 Propionibacteriaceae bacterium | reverse complement strand
GAAAACCAGGTGGTGGCCGACAGTCTGACCAGCAAGGAGGAAGCTCTTCGCAGTTCGCTGCTGGGCACCCACGTGATCATCGAATGTCGCGATCCGTCCGCCGCCTTCCTCTCAGTGATCGACCCTCCCGCCCGCGCCCGGCAGGCAGCTGAGCAATGCCAGCAGCACCGATGCTGGCCGGTTCTCGCCGGCGAGCCAGGAGCGGTCTCGGCGGTCCTCGGTTCGCCGATCATCCTCTATGACTATCCCGAGATCGCCGGTGAGAGCACAGGCTCGTTGTTCGACGCCACTGAGATCGACGAGATCCTCATGTTGCGCGTACTGACCATGACCGACGCCGAGAAGGCGGAGGCACGGGCTACTGACCCGAAAGCGGCCGAGATCATCGAGCGCTGCGACGCCGTGTCGACTGAGGACCTACTGCGACTACATGGCACGCTCCGCGATCCGGACCCGCTGCCACCATCGTGGAATGACGCGGACGACCCCTTCGCGGTTTTCAATGATCATGATCCGGACACCAGCGAGGTAGTGATCTCCGGCGAAACCGTCCGCAAAGGGAGCCTCGTAAGGCTGAACCCGCGGCGCCGTGCCGATGCACAAGATCTGTTCTACGCCGATCAGTTGGCGCGTGTTGCTGCGATCCATCGCGATCTCGATGACGAGACCCATGTCGCGGTGGTGCTCGTCGACGACCCGGCCGGCGATCTCCATGATTGGTACGGCCGGTACCTGTACTTCTCTCCAGATGAAGTGGTCCCACTCTGATTCGCTGTAACGAAGGAAGGTGAGAGCAGATGAAGGGCATTGGGATTGCCGCGGTCATCTTGGCCGCAGTGGCATTCGCAGTCGGAGTGTTCGTGGGCGTACGGTCCATCCCCGACGCCAAGCGGTACGTCGAGATGCGGCGCATGTGACTGGCAACCAAGGATCCGGCCAGAAACCGAGCATTCTTGTCGCTGGGATCGGGAACATCTTTCTCAGCGACGACGGGTTCGGGTCTGAGGTCGTCCGCCATCTTGCCGGAGAAGCGCAGCCGCTGCCGGTTCAGGCCGAGCTGGTCGACTACGGAATACGCGGCATGCACCTGGCCTACGACCTGCTCCAGGGATACGACGCGCTGGTGCTGATCGACGCTCGCCCGGGGCCGGGCACGCCCGGTGAGCTGGTGGTTCTGGAGATCAGCGCGGAAGATGTCCAGCGCGGCGAGTTCGACGCGCACGGCATGGATCCGGTCGCGGTATTGGCGGCACTCCCTGACCTCGGTGGCCAGCTGCCGCCGACCTACTTGGTGGGTTGCCGACCGGCCGAGCTCACCGAAGGAATCGGGCTCACGGCCGCCGTGCAGAACGCGGTGCCGGCTGCCGCTGCCGCCGTACGTCGTGTGCTGCGAGAACTGATCAATGATCGGCACAGCATGGAAGAGCGGGTGTAGCGGCATGTGTCTCGGTATTCCTGGACAGGTCATCGAGCTGATCGAGGGGTACGGCGGGCAACTCGCCCTGGTCGATGTGTCCGGAGCATCTCGCAAGATCAACATCGGGATGCTCGAGCTTGATCAGCAAGACGTGGCTCCCGGTGACTGGGTGCTGATCCACATGGGCTTCGCCCTCGAGCTGATCGACGAAGCCGAAGCACAGGAGGCGCTGGCCGGCTTGGAGCTGATGGGCCGGCCACAGCAATGAGCGATCGCACTCAGCGCGTCAAGCCCGAACCCCGAACTCAGCACCGCACCCGGGTGCCTGGGCCGGTGTTGTTCGTCCGTTACGCATTCCCACCGAACTTGCACGGATACTGCGGCCCTGGTGACCATGAGTCGTTCTTCTCCTACGGTGTGGCCGGAGCCGATGATCGCGGCCTGCGCGCTCTCGCCCAGCAATTCGCGGGGGCCTGGCCGTATCTGGAGTTGATCGCACGAGCGACCGGGCTTTCCGATCCGCTCGACGCCCGGGTTGTTGAGGCCTACTGGGTCGGCAGTCAGCGGCTTGAGCACGTGAGCACCCGCGCCGTCGGCAACTCGATGGAGGAACGCTTCCGCCGGATCACCGGGGGCAAGTTTGCGACGCTCAGCACCAGCGTGCTCGCTGGCGGGGTGCCGCACCACAGTTTCGCGGTTTTTTGCATCTATCCCTGGACAGGTCTGCTGAGCGATGGGCGCAAGGCCCCGCAAGCGTTGACAGTGCTCGACCGCTGCCGCATTCGATGGGGACAGGTGCAAGCGCTGACTGGCGACCAGGTCGTCGTCGAGTCCCGCCCACTCACGTGGGATGGCCGCACACTGGGACTCGGCGAGCCGATGTCTGAGTCGGTGGTGCGGGCCATCGACGGGGTGAGCATGATCGGCGAACTTGTTCCAGGGGATTGGGTGTCGTTGCATTGGGAGTGGATCTGCGATCGGCTGACCGGGCAGCAAGTCCGCTATCTTCGCGACTTCACTCTTCGCCACTTGAAGATCGTGAACGAGGGCAACCTGCACTCGGGTCCCGCGGCATTGCTCGGGACGTAAGCCGACGACGCTAGTGATCCTCCGGCAGCGGCCATGCTTGATCAAGTGACCAAGTAATCTGCTCGCCACGTTGATGAGTGGGCGCCGCCAGACTCCGGAGCAATAGACCACCGTCGGTGGTCTGCAAGGCGTAGTCAGTGTGCGAACCCCGGAACCAGACGTCTACTACGACACCTGTTCGATCACCACCGAACCGCACCCAATCGGGCCGCACCAGCAGCGGCCCATCCGGGCCGGACAGGATCGAGGCCGGACCAGTCAGCCTGGCGGCCGTCGCGCTGACCGGCTCTACGTAGAGCTGCTGCGGTGTACCGACCTGGATCACCCGGCCCCCCACCAGAAGGGCGACCCGATCCGCCAGCCCCAAGGCCTCGGCCGCGTCGTGTGTTGCGTAGATCGCCGCCGCCCCCATCTCACGCTGCCGCGCCGCGATCTCGCCCAGGAAGACGTCCCGAAGGTGCGCATCCAGGTGAGCGGTCGGTTCGTCGAACAGATAGAGCATTGCTTGGCGAGCAAGAGCACGACCGAGCCCGACCCGTTGCTGCTCACCGCCGGAGAGCTGCGCTGGCTTGCGATCCGCAAGCTGGCCGATCCCGAGTCGGTCGAGGAGGTCCCTCGCTTGATGCCGAGCCGTCTCCCGGTCTACGCGGCGTCGCCGCAGCGGGTACGCCACAGTGTCTACTGCGGTCATGTGTGGCCACAGCCCGTAGTCCTGGAAGACAACGCCGATATCACGTCGTTCGGGCGGGTCTGCGCGGTTCGGAGCCGCGACTTGGCGCGTTCCTAGGGCGATCTCTCCGCTGCGGATCGGAACGAAGCCGGCGATCGCATTGAGCAGTGTGGACTTGCCCGAGCCGGATGGACCGAGTAGGGCCAACACTTCGCTCTGCCCGACCGAGAGATCCAAGGCGTGGAGGACCGTGGTCGTGCCGTAGGCCACACTCAGGCCACGGACGTGGAGGACGTCAGGCACGGGCGCGCCGGGTGAGCGCCCATAGAGCTGCGGCGGGCAGCAGGACGACAGCGGTCACGAGAACAGACAAGGCCGCCGTAACGCCGACCCGTCCGAGGTCGGCACTGTTGAGAACCACCACCGCGAGGGTCTCGCTGCCCGGCCCGTACAGCAGGCTCGACATGGTGACCTCATGCAGTGCAGTGAGAAAGCACAATGCCCAGGCGGTGATCAGGGCCGGCCGGATCAGCGGCAAGGCCACTGTGGCCAGGCCGGTGGCCAAATTGGCGCCGCTGGCGCGAGCTGCACGGAGCCCGGCCGGCGGCAAGCGATCGACCGAGGCTGAGATGGGGCGGTGCGCGAGAGCCCAGAGCTTGGCAAGGTACGCGAGGAGGATGATCGCCACGGTATCGGCGAGCCACCGACCGTACCCGA